>CAYRLD010000072.1:0-8974 GCA_964424925.1 uncultured Planctomycetales bacterium | reverse complement strand
CTTCGGATCCTGCAGAAATTTCAGCCCCATATCCTCCACACCTTCCTCTTTCATGCAAACGTCCTCGGTCGAATCCTGGAAGGTTTAAGAAAGACCCCCCGGACCCTCTGCTCGCTGAGAACCCAGGAAGGAAAGGCGTGGTACTTCCCCGTAGAAAGACACACGTGGAGTGGGTTTGACCGAGTCATCTGCGCCAGCCAAGCCGTTGCCGATCATGCCCGAAAAAAGATGGGACTCCAAAAAGCCGAAATTATCTGGAACGGAGTTCCCCTTCCTGAAAATAGAACCGGGATCAAAACAGAAATGGGGCTCGACAATCTCATTGCAACCGCTTGCCGGCTCGATCCTGGGAAAGGGGGGGAAGAATTTGTCGCGCTTGCCAAATCGTTCCCCGATCGAAATTTCGCCCTCCTCGGAAGAGGATCCGAAGAAGAAAAGCTGCAAAAGATCGCGGGGAAAAATGTTCACTTTGCAGGGTGGCGAGACAATGTTCCCGCAGACCTTGTCGACGTAGATCTTTTTGTCCACGCTTCAACACTCGGGGAGGGATTCCCGAATGCCATCGCAGAGGCGATGGCTGCGGGATGTCCTGTCGTCGCAACCGATGTGGGAGGGACGGCAGAAGTCCTTGGGAAAACTGGAATTCTGGTCAAAAATAATCTCGTAGAGGCGGTCGGATCTCTACTTGAAAACCCTGATAAAAGGTCCCAACTCGGGAAAGAAGCCCGGCAGAGGGCAGAAATGCACTTCTCGATCCCCTCGATGATTGCCACATATGAATCACTTTACCGGGCGCTCCTTTCTTGATTGAAACCACCCTCTCGTTGTAATATGTCGCGGTGCGATCTGGGAATGGCCGAGGAATATTTGCCAACGAAGAATCCGGGGTAGAACTCTACCTTAAGGAAATTCAACAGGTCCGCCTCCTCACTGCGGTGGAAGAACGACAACTCGCCCGCAAGATGAAGTCCCGCAAAGCCACAGACGAGGAGAAGCAAGAAGCCCGTGACAAGTTCATTCGGGCCAATCTTCGACTCGTTGTCTCGGTCGCAAAGAACTACCTCAACAAGGGACTCGCCTTTCTTGACCTCATCGAAGAGGGAAACCTTGGGCTTCTCAAAGCGATCGAACGGTTTGATCCAAAGAAAAAATGTCGCTTCAGCACCTATGCGACATGGTGGATCCGCCAAGCGATCCGAAGGGCCCTTGTAAACACATCGAAAACGGTACGCATTCCGTCCTACATGATCGAAGTCATCGCCCGATGGAAATCGATCAATAATGAACTTACCCAAAAGTTGGGACGAAAACCGGACCTCATGGAAATTGCCGAGACGATGGAAATCGGACCGGAAGGGGTCGAGATCCTCAAGCGAGCCATCAACGCCAGTGACAACCTGGGAAAACCGGTATCCCTCGATGTCATGTGGCCGACAAATGAGGTGACCAACGGAAAAGAGATGTTCCGTGCGGAACCGAGCATCCTCAATGAAATGGATACAGAGCGAATTGAAACCCTTCTCAAATCGATCAGTGAACGGGAGGCCATCGTTCTCCGTTTTCGATACGGACTCTATGACGGCCAACCCATGACCCTCGGAGACATAGGGAAACGTCTGAAAATTACGCGAGAGCGGGTCCGGCAAATCGAAAAGCTGGCCCTAAAAAGATTGAACAAGCGTCTCGTCAAAATTCGGGATCAGGAATGATCCTGAGCGACCAGGTACGAAACCTCGTCCGGGATGTTCCTGACTTTCCCAAACCGGGAATTCTCTTCAAAGACATCACGCCTGTTACTCAAAATGCCGAAGCGCTCAAAGGAATCTGCAGCTGGATTGCCGACATTGCTCGGGACCGGAATGCCACCACGATCGCGGGGATTGAGTCACGGGGATTTATCTTCGCAGCCGGGGCCGCCGTTCAGTCCGGGCTCGGAATCACTTTGATCCGAAAAGAAGGAAAACTTCCGGCGGAGACCCTTTCTGAAAAGTATGCCCTGGAATATGGCGAAGCCATCATGGAAGTCCATACCGACGCTTTCTCAAAGGAAGACCGGGTTCTCGTGGTCGATGATCTTCTCGCAACAGGAGGAACGGCCGAGGCCGCGTGCAGACTGGTCGACAGAATGGGCGCGCATGTTGCAGGATGCCTTTTCGTCATTGAATTGACTTTTCTAAAAGGACGATCCCGCCTCACCGACAGAGACGTTCTCTCCCTCGTCGGGTATTAAGCCGGCCGCCCCACACCGAGCACGCGGTGTACCGTACGAAGTCACTGATCCACCACGATCGAAATTCCGGCCGCCAGAGCACGATCTGTTGATTCGGTATGAACTACGCCCTCTTGCGTCCAAAGAGATTTCGCCTGAATCTCAATGGTCTGGTCAACAAGATCAGGAAGAGCTTCCGGCTTTCGAAACACATTTACCATATCCACCCGGATCGGGATCGATCTTAGATCGGGATAACATTGCACACCGAGAATTTCCTCGTGAGCAGGATGAACGGGAATGATCTCATACCCGTGTTCCATCATGTATCGGGCAATCTGATGACTATCGCGATCGGGCTTCGGAGAACACCCTACCACCGCAATGGACCGGGTTTCCTGCAAAAGGGGTTTCAGTCGCTCGGGATCTCCGGTGAGATTCCGACTCACTTCTGCAGGCTCTCGTACAGTTCCACATCATCCAGACTTCCAAGGATCAGCGGAACTTTCTGATGAAGTTCGGTCGGTTGGATATCGAGAACCCGTTCCGAACCGGTGATCGCCTTCCCCCCCGCTTGTTCCGCAAGGAAGGCCATAGGAGAGGCCTCATAAAGAAGTCGCAGCTTCGGCTTCGGAGAGGCGGGATACATGAAAATTCCCCCGGTAATCAGCGTACGGTGAAAATCAGCCACAAGAGTTCCCACATACCGATGAGACCGCGGTTTTCCGAGTATAGGATCCACCTCCTTCATCTTCTCAACGAAAGCGGAAGTTCCCTCATCAAAATAATGAGCATTTCCCTCATTAATCGAATAGGTCGCCCCTCGTTTCGGAATTTGGATATTGGGATGAGAGAGAAGAAACTCCCCTACCGTTGGATCGAGAGTAAACCCGTGTACGCCCGATCCAGAAGAGTAGACCATCATCACGCTCGATCCGTAGATCACATAACCAGCGGCGACTTGACGGGTCCCCGGCTGGAGACAATCTTCCACAAATCCGCCTTCCCCCGGAGTAATTTTACGATGGATCGAAAAGATGGTGCCAATAGAGATATTCACATCAATATTGGAGGATCCATCCAGGGGATCAAAGAGAAGAACATATTTTCCTTTGGGAAATTGCGGGGGGATATCGATCAGGTCTGGACGCTCTTCGCTCGCCATACAACAAAGATGGCCACCATGATCCATCGCCTTGAAGATGCGATCATGTGCATACTCATCCAGTTTCTTCACCTCTTCCCCGTGAATATTCATATCCCCGGTTTTTCCGAGAATATCGATGAGTCCTGCCCGACGAACCTCTCTCGCAATCATCTTGATCGCGATCACCAGGTCCCACATCAAGGCGGTAAATTGTCCCGAGGCATCCGGATGAAGTGATTGCTCTTCGACAATGTGTCGTTGAAGAGTCGTTATCTTCGCCGCCATTCTAGAAACCCTCCGGCTTCGGGGGGTGGACAACGGTGGGGGTCACAAATCGATCCACCACACTGCGGGTTCCCTTTGCATTTAGAAGTCCCATTAACGTGCGGAACTTTTCTTCCAGGTCACTCACAATTTCCGCTCTCGTATCAGGAGACATCCCCCAAACCTGTTTCTTGAAGGGCCCCCAGGTCCGCTTGATCGATTTTTCAATATTTTGAGCCTCTGTTTGTTCCGCCTTCCATTCTTTTGGTTGCTCTCTCTTTACCCATTCGACCAGGTCTCCCTTGTACGGAAACTTCTCATGATCAAAAACCATTCGCTGGAATTGAGTCGCCAGATGGATCTCTACCGCCTCATTCGCAGGAAATTCGGTAAAGGAACTCTCCGGAAGAGTAGAGGCTCCGTGCTGAACCGCTCCCCCCAAACCATGCTTGCGACAAGCTGCGGAGATTTCTTTGAGAACTTTAAAGTCCAGTTTGACACGAGCGCGTGTTCCATCTTCGGCGATCACCCCTCCATGGGCGGTACCCGTCTGAACGCTCATCTTCGAAATGGGCTTTCCGTCCCAGTGTTCCTGGAACCCTTCATAAAAAGCTTCGAACTCTTCCACTGTAGAGTTCTTTTTTCCCACCTCGCCGATCTCTCCCCCGACGGAGACTTCCACCGGTTCAATTTCCCGGATAAAGCGAGTAAGTTCCGCACACCGTTCGTAATTATCCCGCTGCTGCTCCTTTACCGTTGGCCGGTCGAGTACGACCAAAGTAGAGGAATCAATATCGATATTATAAAAGCCAGCCTCGATCGCTTCCTGGGTAAGATCCTTGATTTCCTGGGTCACTTTTTCAGGGTTCTGGAAATATTCTTTGGCCGCAAACTGAAAATGATCTCCCTGAATGAAAACCGGGCCTTCCCACCCCTCCTTGATCGCTGCAGCGAGAACACAGGCGGAATATTCACCCGGCCGGACTTCACAATACCCCATCTCACTGCGTGCAATTTCAAAAATAAATGCACCACAATCGAGAGCGATGGCCGATCGAAAAATGGCCCGGGCCTTGTCGTAAATCATTCCCCGAAGGTTGTGAGCCGGGACCGTAAATCCCCCCGCCTCACCACGCCCAATGGCATCATACAGTCCCTGAATCGACGCCGAGACAGCACCGCATGCGTTTGCCCCCATACGTATGATCCAACGTGCACCTTCTTTCGCTTCATCTCCAAATACGGCTGTATGAACCAGTTTGTCGATCGAAGTACGAAATTGATCACGATCCTTTACTTCGAAGGGCTCTACCGTAAGCGTTCCTTCCAGGTCGGCGATCATCTCTGCATTGGTCTTGTAGAATTCCATCCAGATCCTCCGGGATTTCATTGGTTTTAGGGGAGAAGAACCGGAATTATGTCGCCCCGCATATCTTGTGTCAACCCTGAATGGAGGTCTTCGGGAAGGGAAAGGTCCTTTCCTTTCCCGCACGGGTTTGAGGCGGACAAATTCGCAGTATTTTCACCCTTCGGTCTATAATAGTCCCTTATGAAACACGACCTTTTAATCTTCGATCTCGATGGGACGTTGGTCGACTCGGCCGATGATATCGCCGAATCGATCCAACAACTCTATCGAGAAACCGAGAGAGAGGTCCCAGAGAAAACTGAAATTACGGCTGCCATCGGGGACGGGGTTCGAACCTTAATTGAGCGAACCACACCCCCCCCCTACGATGGGCTCCTCGAGAAATTCCTTCCCATTTACGAACGGGGATGTCTGCGCCAATCAAAACTATATCCGGAGGTCCTCCGCACGCTGGAAGCGCTTCCCGGAAAGAAAACGATCCTCTCCAACAAACCCGAAGGTCTTTGCAAGAAAATGGTTACCGCTCTGGAGATCGGCCCTCATTTTGAGGGGATCTTCGGAGGAGACTCCTTTCCCATACGAAAACCGAATCCAAAAGTTATTCAAAACATTCTGAAAAGACACCCTGCAGAACGACCAATCCTCATCGGGGACAGTAAGGTGGACGTCCAGACCGCTTTAGGGGCGGGAATCCCCGTGATCGCGGTACAGTATGGCTATCACAAGCCGGGAGACCTCGATTCGGCCTCGGTGCGAATCGAACAGTTCTCTCAGTTAATCGAACTCTTAGGGAGAAACGAATGATCCGAATATGGATAACCTTCTTCTTGATCTCCTCCTTCCTCTCGGCACAGGAGAAGTGGCCACCGGTCGTTGAGGTTGAACTTCGAGGATCCATGACCCCCTTTCCCGCCGAAGGGAAATGGCATCTCGCGTACGAAATCCATATCACCAATCTGGAACGCAAACAGCTAAAACTGACCCAAGTAGAGATCACCGGGCAGCCCCTTTTGACATCAGAAACTCTCGGTCCAAACCTGTATCATCTCGGCACAAGCAAACCTTCGGATCCAACTCTGCTTCCGGCCGGAAAACGGGCGGTCCTTTTTGTCTGGGTCACAACAGACACAAGGCCCGACAAGCTGGAACATCGAGTCACCTTTGAAAACGAAACACCGGTCACCTTGCCCATAAAAAGAATTTCCAAAAGGGATCCAATTGAGATCGCCCCACCCCTCCAAGGAGCAAACTGGCTGGCCGCAAATGGGCCCTCCAACGTAAGCGCCCATAGAAGAGCCCTGCTCCCGGGGAATGGACATCTCCGCTGCCCGCAACGATATGCGATCGACTTTCTACAGATGGGAGAGACGGGCCGCACCTTTGAGGGGAATCGAAAAGAGAACGAAAGCTATTTCGCCTATGGAAAGAAACTCCTCGCCGTCGCATCGGGAACGGTTGTTCGGGTGAAGGACGAGATTCCCGAAAATATTCCAGGACTCCGATCACGGGCGGTTCGCATTACACCGGAAACCTTGGGAGGAAACTATGTCGTGCTTAAAATCGCCCCCGATCGATACGCATTCTATGCCCATATTATTCCGGGAAGCCTACAGGTAAAAGTGGGGGATCAGGTGAAGGCGGGGCAGACATTGGGGCTTCTCGGAAACTCAGGAAATTCAACGGAACCACACCTGCATCTTCACATTATGGACAGTCCCGATCCGATCGCATCAGATGGACTTCCCTTCCTGATCGATCGATATCAGGATCAAGGAGACCTTGCGGATTTTGATTCGGCGTGGGATTCGAAGGGCATTCTGCGAAAGAAAGAACTGCCCCTGCAAAATAGGATTCTGCGATTTAATCTCGATCCTTATTAACTCAAGGCAATCGAGTCGGGAGATCGACGAAGAATCTCGTCCCTCAGAATCTGACCGGTTAACGGCCCAAGAAGAATACCGATACGATAGTGACCAGTAGCCAGATAAAGCCCGTGAAGATCGGGAACAGGCCCCAGAATGGGAAGACGATTGGGACTTCCCGGCCGTAATCCTGCCCATGTCTGCAGAAGAGGCGCCGATTCCAGTTCAGGACAGATATCCATCGCACGCTCTAACAGAAAGCGTACCGACTGAGCGGTGACACTCTTATCGAACCCCGCCTCTTCGACCGTGCTTCCGACAAGAACCTTCCCGTCTGCACGGGGAACCACATACTCCTCTCGATGAAGAATCATGTGTGGAATCGAACCCGGTTGCGTTCCAAGAAGAAGCATCTGGCCCTTTACCGGATGAACAGGAAGAGAGACCCCTACCAAGCCGGCCAGTTCCCCCGACCACGCTCCCGCGGCAAGGACAGTTATCTCCGATTGGATATCCCCCTGGGTCGTTCGAACCCCATTCACCTTTCCGGGAACTTTTAGGAAATCATTTACCTGAGTATTTCGTCGGAATTCTACTCCCCGTCTTTCCGCCGCAGCGGCAATGGCACGAGTAAGACGGTGATTTCGAACCTGGTGAATATCGGGAAGAAAAAGGCCTTCGGGATGATCCTCTACCGGCTGGCCATGCTGCTTCTTCCAGGTTCGAAGATCGCGGATCACGCCTATATCAGATTCGTCTTTGGAAAGGATAAGGAGCCCCGTTTTTCGATACTCGACATCGATCCCAGATTCCGCTTCTATTTCGGAAATAAAATCGGAATAGCCTGACTGCGCTTTGAGACACATCTCGACCAGTTCGGGAGGATAATTTGACAGATGAATCGGAGTGAGAATTCCCCCGGCCGCCCAAGAGGACTCTTGCCCCACTTCGCCCCGGTCTACAACAACCACTTTAAGGCCTTCTTTCGCCAGTTGGAATGCGATCGAAGTCCCGATAATGCCCGCCCCGACAATGGTCACATCTGTTTGCATCGGGAAGGATTCTATCTCTCCCACCACAATAATGTAAACGTTCCAGGGGTTCGTTTTTTATAATCCGTACCGTGAAGCCAACAACCCTATCGCGAGCCCTCTGTCGGTGGTTCCAGCAAAATGGGAGAGACCTCCCTTGGCGTCGGAATAGAGATCGGTACCGGGTATGGGTGTCTGAAATCATGTTACAGCAGACCCGAATCGAAACCGTGATCCCCTATTACCGTAAATTTCTCCGAAAATTCCCTTCCGTCCGGGCCCTCTCCCGAGCCCCTCTCTCAGACGTGCTGAAAGCGTGGGAAGGACTCGGTTATTATGCGCGGGCACGAAACCTACACAAAGCCGCTCAGATCCTGCAGGAAGAACACAAAGGAATTCTCCCCGAAGATTCGGATGATTGGCTGACCCTCCCCGGAATTGGAGAGTATACAGCCGCCGCGATCGCCAGCATCACCATGGATGAACCGACACCGGTCGTGGATGGGAACGTACAACGTGTCATTTCCCGTATCCTAAACGAACCCGCCCCTCCCAAAGAAATTGTCGAATACTTCCTGTACGAACTGATCGATGAGAAGACCCCCGGAGATTTCAACCAAGGCCTCATGGAGTTAGGACAGACGATCTGTACCCCCCGCAATCCCCGATGCCCCGATTGCCCCATAAAACGAGGTTGTGATGCGTATGAGGCAGGAACGGTAGACGAAATTCCCCAGCGAAACAAACCACGGGAAATCCCACACTATGAGATTGCGGTCGGCGTCTGCCGGAAAGGAAAAAAGTTTCTGGTCGCTCGCCGGAAAGAAGATGGGTTTTTGGGCGGTCTTTGGGAGTTTCCCGGTGGGAAAATTCGAAAGAAGGAGACAGCTCGCCGTGCCCTTCTCCGGGAGTTCCGGGAAGAGGTCGGGATTGAAATCGAAGTCGAACAACTTCTGGCCGTTGTTCCTTTCCGGTATTCCCATTTCTCGGTACGCCTGCATACTTATCTCTGCACGCATAAGAAAGGACGAGCCAAAGCAATCACATCAGACGAGGTCCGATGGGCATTCAAAAGTGAACTCCGAAAGCTCG
>CAYRLD010000071.1:0-8992 GCA_964424925.1 uncultured Planctomycetales bacterium | reverse complement strand
GAGATTCCCCCTTGTCCCGAGATGTTCTCGCCCATCCTTGGAGTGATCCCGCTTCAACTCCTTGCGTACCATACCGCGGTGGGATTAAATAAGGATGTGGACCAACCCCGAAATCTCGCCAAGAGTGTTACGGTTGAATGAATTACTTGGGTACGTTGGAGTCTCTGCCCATGATTGAACTCAGTGAAAAAACAATTCAAATTATAGATGCTCTTTTCGGGCAAGAGCAAAGAGCCCACGTTTATGAGCTCTTAAGAACAGAATGCGCAGAAAACATTCCATTTTGTGAAAACCATAACCCACCTAATATGGAAAGGATTCGTTTTTCCGTTTTGAAACTGAGCGAAGGTCAAATTGATAAGTTGTCCCAAGCAATTGAATTGGCTCAAGTGGATTGGCGAGATCTATTTATGGCTGCCGGTTTTGGTCTTGACACGGAAGCACATCAGAGGTGGGTGCCATGATAATGAAAACGTAAAGGGCATTATTGTTGCCGGAAAATATAATGGAATTTTTTACCAGGCTCAAAAGGCTGTTAAAAACGTCGAAGTAGCCCTATACGAAGTGAATTTTCGACTGAATGGGTATAAATAAATTACATGACCACCGTTGGAATGCATTTTCTTACGGCGGAATAACGTCTGGTTTGTATGAAGCTGCTTTTTCTATTAATACCGATTCTGATCCAGGACCCTGATCCCCAAGACAAGGTCCGGCGGATCGAGCAGGCGATCGACTGGCTATCGGAATCAGATCCCGATTTGCGTCAGGCGGGTCGGAAGATCCTTTTCGAGTCGGGTCCGGAGGCGATCCCCTTTCTCGAAGGAAGAATTACGAAGAAAGGGCTCGACGCCATCTATGAAGTTCTTCAGATTTTGCAGGCCCGTTCGGGACCGGAATCCACGCGCTGGGTAGAAGAGGAGGAACTCCCTCTCGAAGAAGATTTCAAGAAAGCTCTCCCGAAGGTGCCGAAGAGACAGGTCGACCAATATATCTTCTCCAAGTATTACGAGGCGTGGTCGCACGCAAAATCCGGGAATTTCCAGCGGGCGATCTCTGTAGCAGATGCCCTCCTTCTTCTGGAACCGAAATCCCGGTATCGCCAAAAGATCGGGGAACTGCGGCGCTATTGTGACCATCGATTGACACAGGAGACTCTCTGCAAGGCACAGATTATTCCTTCTAAGCGCATCGCGATCCGGGGGGAGAAACTCGAATGTCTTCTTCAGATTCAGAATCGTCGCCAGAAAGAGATTCAATTCAATTTTGGTGCGGGAGGTCAGGGCTTTGCGGTGATCAACCAGACGGTGCGGGTTCCTGCTTTGCGAGGGGACGAGCATCAGTCCAATCAGAGTCACCAGGTTCGTTTTGAGAATGAGATCCCGATTGCAGTGGAAGCGCAGTGGGAGCATACGTTTCTGGTTGATACCGGTTCGGAATTGAATATCTCGGAAGATCTCCAAGTGATTACCCTGCAGGGGTGGATGTTGCCGCAGAAAATTAAACTTGGTGCAGGATCGATGACGAAAAGGATTATCTTTGAACCGGCTGAAATTATGGTGGTATCGAAGAAATATGAACCTGACCTGACCGACCCTCTTGCCGGTTTACGTCGCGCCATCGATTCCGGCACGGTGAATGATGTTTTCGTTCTCTCTCATCTTCTGGAGGGCGAACAGAAAGAGGTTGGGATTGGGTTATTGATCGAGCAACTTGTGACAGCGAAAACCACCTCGGGGACCACTTTCTTAACCCAGCTTCTGACCTTTTTGACGGGAGAAAAATTGGGGTCCCGAGGGGAGAAGTGGGTCAAGTGGTGGAATGAGCGGAAGAATAAAAAGGAATCCAAATGAGTTCAATCCCCCAAGAGCAGTACCATCGTCTGGTTCGCGGTTCGGTTATGATGACCACCGAAGCGGAACTGAAGAAAAGGCTCTCTCTCGGTAGACCTTTGCGTGTGAAGCTTGGGGTCGATCCGAGCAGCTCTGATCTTCATCTGGGTCATACCGTCGTCCTTCGGAAACTTCGGCAATTTCAGGATGAGGGCCACCAGGCGGTTCTGATTATCGGGGACTTTACCGGACTCGTGGGCGATCCCACGGGGCGCTCGAAGACCCGCCCCCAATTAACCCCGGAACAGGTCGATGAAAATGCGAAGACGTACATTGATCAGGTGGAGAAGGTTTTAGACATCTCCAAATTGGAAATTGTTCGAAACTCCCAATGGCTAAAGCCGCTTACTCTTTATCAACTGATTCAACTCGCCTCCAAAATGACAGTGGCTCATTTCCTCGAGCGGGATGACTTCCAGAAAAGGTATCGAGGGGGCGTTCCGATCGGTATTCATGAATTTCTCTATCTGATCATGCAGGCGTACGATTCGGTTGAAGTGAAGGCGGACATCGAATTGGGGGGAACGGATCAGACCTTTAACCTCATGGTGGGGCGGGATCTCATGCGGGACATGGGAATGGAACCGCAGTGTGCGATGACGATGCCTCTTCTTGTGGGAACCGATGGGAAAGAGAAAATGTCCAAGTCGTACGGGAACCATGTGGGGATCAGCATGGAAGCGTTCGAGATGTACTCTCGAATCCTCTCCCTGCCGGACGACCTCATGAAAGATTACTATACCCTCTTGACACTTCTTCCTGGTGATGAGGTCGACCGCCTCTGTGATGGAGAAAAGACCCATCCGAAAGCGGCAAAGGATCGGCTTGCTCGGGAGGTGGCGGCTGCGTACTACCCTCGGGAAGAGGTTGATGTTGCGGCAAAACGATGGGAAGAAAAATTTTCCCAAAAGAAAGTAACCGATGTGAAGGAGTTAACCCTCGAGGAAAAGCCGGTCGCTCTCATTCCTCTTCTCCGGGCAACCGGAATCCCGAAATCGAATGGAGAGGCAAGACGACTGATCGAGCAGGGAGGGGTGGAGATCGATGGATCTCGTATGGTCGACCCAAAGGTGGCACTCGATTTGAAAGAGGGTGCCGTTCTTCGCGTAGGAAAGAAACGTCAATTCTTCCGGGTCACATGGTCTTGATGGAGGCGGGAGTCGAAAATGAATTCTAAATCATCCGTTCTTGTGGTGATTCTGTTTCTTGTGGTTGCCGGAGCAGTCTGGTATTTCGCTTCGGATCCTGGCCCGGCTCCGGGGGACGTTTCCCAAGAGGGTTCGAGACCTGATCCATGGGCCCAATTTGCCCAAGAGGAATTAACCTCGATTCGATCTGCGGAGGAAGCGCTCGACTATTTTGTGGGCGCAGGGAGAATTCTTAGCCGATATCGAGTCTTGCGGAACAAAGTTCGAGGGACGAAGTGGGAGGCCCGGGCAAGTCAGCAAGAGGCCGCTTTCCGCGACTCTCTTCAACGAGCGGCAGGGGCCGAGTTGGAGAAGATTCGTACTCTCGAAAAGCCTCTCCGCGTAGAAAAGGCGGATGCGAAGGTTCTGGCTCTCTATACCGCATTTTCACGCCAATTCCTTCTTGTGACTCCAGAGGGAGAGATCGTTTCGGATGAGATCCGGACACTCCGCGCACGTATTCGGGAACTGTTTATTGCGGAACGGAAAATTCTGGAAGAGCATCTCAAGAAGTGGGAACTGGAGGATGCGCGGAAAGTTCTGGTTCGAATGAGGGGGTTCAGCTCCGAAGAACTTGGGAAAGATCTCGAAGAGTTGGAAGAAACGATCGTAGAGTTGGAGCGGGCTCGTTCCGTTCAGGTGCAACGATATGTGGCCGATCAATATCTGAGTGTGGATCAGGCGATTCGCGCCGCCATGAAAAAACGGGATGCTGCCATCGCGGTGAGAGAAATTCTTCGCGTTCTCGAACATGATTGGAAAGAGAACGAGAGGCCGTTTGTCTATCTTCCTTCCGTCGATTATGCGCAACTGATCCGATCGGTTCGGGGGGGGGAATGGAAAGTTGTTTTAGAACGAACCCAAATCGATCCACGGACGCCTTCTCAGATGGCGACTGCGAAGGCGATTCTTCTCGATTTGAGGAGCGCCGCTCTTGTGAGCCTTTTTGGGAGCAAGGCCGAGGCGGGGCTAGCACGGGCTTTAGAAGCGGGAGAGAAGAGCCTTTTTGACTTTCAAAGAGCTCGCGGATCTAAAAGTTACTTACTACGGAAGGACGATCGCCTTTGGCTGGTGGTAGGGGCCGATCGCATGATTCCACTCGAAGGTCTAGCCTCTTTTCCAACGGTCGACCTGGTCACCCTCGGAATTTATGGATGGGGCAAAGAAACGCCTTCGTTTGAGACTTCTCCCTGGGGCCAGATGGCGGCCGGACTTCTTTTCCACTTCTCCGGTTCGGCGGTCGATTTCGGGCGCTCTCGGCGATATTTGCAGAAGGCGAAGGAACTCGGGATGAAAGGGGTCGATGTCTATCTTTCCACCCTTTCGCTCTCCCAGTCGGATCGTCAGGAGATGATGATTCGACAGGAGATCAGTCAGGTCGAGAATTGGATTCGCAAGAACAAGTATGAGGAGGCGTGGGTAACTCTCGATACACTTCTTCGCGAGTCGACTCATCCTCTCGTGGTTTCTCAAAAAGAGGAGCTTGCGGAAAAACTCACTTTGATCAATGCGAAGCGAACCGTTTTGAAAAAATTATCATCCGATTTTCGTGCTCCGGTAACGTATACCTCCTCGGGCCGCCTTCAAGTGAAGTACGATTTTTCGATGCCCAAACAGATCGAGGCTTTTGGAACGTTAGAAAAGGCGGGTGGCCACCCTCTCCGTGGACGGTGGAAATGGCGTGACGGGGTGATGGAATCGGCCGCTTTTCCTTCGGCGATGCAGTGGAAGATTCCGATGAAGGGGGATCTCGATATTTTCTATGAACTCACTCCCATGGAAGATCCCCAGAATATCGTGATCGATCTTTTCTACCGTCCCGGGGGGAAGAAGCATTACGCGGTGATCTTTGGTTTCGATTGGGTGGGTCGTGCGAATGGAGATCCCCAGAATGAAATGGAAGAAAAGTTTGGGATGCCCCGGACCTGCATTCTGAAATATCCGGTCGATGTTCTTCTTCGGGACTGGGAATTGCCCGGGACATGGGCGCGTTGGAAAGAGCGTCTGGTCGGGGGAGCCGTTCAGTCGGTTTCGATCCAGCGGGAGATCACTTACTACGTTCGTATTCTTCGGGAAGACTCCCTCTTGCAACTTTATGTCGACGGGAAACTTGTGTGGGAAGGGGAAGATGCGGAATATCGGGAAGGCTTTCTTCTTTTTTATTCCGATTGCCGAACCCGGATCGACAATCTTCGGATTCGCTTTGATGCGACGGAATAGATGAAAAAGGGGACATAGATCTTTTTCTCCGATACAATCGGGCGAATATGAGCGAAGAAAAAGAGTCCTCGAACAAACTCCTCCTGTTTATCCTCCTGGGAATCATCCTTGGTGCCCTCGTGGGAGGACTCTGGCCGGCGGTCGGGCATGAGCTGGAATTCGTCGGGGAGCTTTTTCTCAATGCCCTGAAAATGCTGGTCGTTCCCCTGGTCATTGTCGCGATGGTGACCGGAATCACGCGTCTCGGAGATATTCGCAGGCTGGGGGGAATCGGGGGAAAAACGATCACCTATTACATGGTAACGACCGCTTTCTCTGTTCTGATTGGCATTATTCTTGTCAATATTGTTCAGCCTGGAACGGCGGATACGGAAGAGGAACGGGTCTCTCTACGCGGAGGTCAACTCCTTCCCGATGCGGAATATACGATTGAGGGGAATCGGATTACTCTTCGAGAGGGAACCTTCTCCGATTTTGATACGCGATATTTGGTCTCCCTTTCGGGGCAAGAGGTCTCCGGACGGGTCGTCTCTTCGAAGGATGCCTCCGGCACGGTCGAGGTCTCTGATTGGATCGGGAATAAGAGCGGGGAAGTTGTTGTTCCCACTTCGAGCGGAAAAGGGCTTACGGTGGACCTTGCAGTGGCGGCGAAGGTAAAGGGGAAAGAGGGGCGGAGCATTGGGGACGTTCTCAAAGATGTCCTGATGGGGCTTATTCCGAAGAACCTTTTTAAATCGATGGTCGAGACGAAAATTCTTCCTCTGATCGTCTTTAGCCTCATCTTTGGTGCGGTGTTGACAACGATTGGAGCCCAGGGGAAGACCGTTATCCTCTTCTTTGAAGGCGCGAACGAAGCGGTGATGGCGATCGTTCGGCTTTTGATGTACACCGCTCCGGTCGGGGTGGGGGCTCTCGTTGCGGGGCGTCTCGGGCAAGCGGGTGGCTTTGTCGGATTCTGGCCCGAGCTTGTGCAGGTCGGGTCGTATGCGCTTGTGGTCATCGGGGGGCTTCTGATTCATGCGGTGGTCGTTTTGCCGCTCATTCTTCGTATCTTCGCAAAACGCAGTGTCCTGTCCTATTTCAAAAATATGGCGACCGCGTTGACGACCGCCTTTTCTACGGCATCAAGTTCGGCGACGCTTCCCATCACGATGCGCAATGTGACCGAGAAAAATAAAGTTTCGGAGCGTACGTCCGGATTTGTCCTCCCTCTTGGTGCCACGATCAATATGGATGGCACGGCCATGTACGAAGCGGTGGCGGCGATCTTTATTGCCAACGTCTATGGGATCGAACTTGGGATGATCCACATGATAATCATCTTCTTGACGGCGACTCTCGCTGCGATTGGTGCGGCCGGGATTCCCGAAGCGGGGCTCGTTACGATGGTGATCGTCCTTCAGGCGGTTGGGTTGCCGATCGAGGGGATTTCGCTTCTCTTGATTATCGACTGGTTCCTCGACCGGTGTCGCACGACGGTCAATGTCTGGGGCGATTCGGTAGGGGCGGCGGTGATTGATGCTCGGGTGAAAGAAAGTCCCCCCGCGGCCTAAACCTCCTGTTGCCAATTGTCCTGTTCGACCGTACAATCCCTCCCCTTATGTTACCCGTCGTTGCCGTTGTCGGCCGTCAGAATGTCGGAAAGTCTTCGCTGGTGAATGCCTTGGCGAAGATGCGTCTTTCGATCGTGGATGCCACGCCCGGAGTGACACGAGACCGGACCGATAACCTCATCTCTTATCTCGGAAGAACCTTCAATCTGGTCGATACGGGCGGGATTGGGTTGGAGAAGAACGATTTCTTCCACGATGCGGTGGATAAGCAGATCCAGTTTGCGATCGATCAGGCCGATCTGATCCTTTTTGTTCTTAGTGTTCAGGACGGGGTGACGGAACTGGACGCGCGTGTTGCCCGGCGACTGCGAAAATCCCGCAAAGAGATTCTCCTCGTGGCGAACAAAGCGGATACGCTCGAGATGGAGAAGGGGGTGGCCGAACTTTTTGAACTCGGTTTCGGGGAAGCGTTTGCCGTTTCTGCCGTGCATCGACGTCGAACCGGAGAGCTTCTGGAACTGTTAGCCTCCAAATTCCCGGAACAGCCTTACCCGAAGAAAGGGATCCGGATTGCCGTGGTTGGTAAACGGAATGTCGGAAAGTCGACCTTCATTAACGGTCTCGCCGGGGAAGAACGGGTGATCGTGAGTGAACTCGCCGGAACGACACGGGATTCGGTCGACGTGAAGATCGAACGGGATGGCAAGATTCTGACGCTTATCGACACCGCCGGGCTGCGGAAGAAGGGAAAGGCAGAAGATTCGGTCGAACTCTTTAGCCGTGTTCGAACCGAGGGCGCGATCAAGCGGGCGGATGTGGTGCTCTTCATGATTGAAGTGCAGAAGTCGATTTCCGAGGTGGACAAGAGAATCGCCTCCCTGATTGAAAAAGAGAAGAAGCCGTGCGCGGTTCTTTTGAATAAATGGGATCTCATTCCCGAAGAGTTTGAAACCCATCAGTTCATCGATTACTTGGCCAAAGCGATGCCCCTTTTGCGGTATGCCCCTGTTGGAATTCTTTCCGCGATCAAGGGGGAGAAATTATGGGACATCATTCAGATGGGGGAAGATCTTTATAATCAAGCGAGCATTAAAGTTCCGACCAAGGAACTCAATGATGCGCTCGATGCGGCCCAGAAGCTGCGGACCCCATCCGGAAAACGGGGGAAGCTGGCGCGGATCTACTATGCAGCTCAGAAGGGGGTTCTTCCTCCCCGCTTTATCATCTTCTGCAACGATCCTCGTATCTTCGCGCAAGATTATCTGCGGTATCTCGAGGGGAAAATGAGGGAGTTTCTGCCTTTTCCAGAAGTTCCGATTCGCCTTGAGCTGAAACCGAGAAGCCGGCGGAAAAAGAAATCCTAGTCTTTTTGCATCCGGTGGGCCGGGCCGGGAGAGCTTTTCCCTTCGAACACCTTCGCCTGGTTCTTTCCTGCCTTTTTCGCTTCGTACATTGCGAAGTCCGCTTTTTCGATGAGGTCGGACATCGTATCCCCAGCGGTCAGTTCCCCCACCCCGATACTGACCGTACAGGTAAGAGGGGGCTCGGTGGGGAAGGGGTAGCCCTCAAATTCCTTACAGAGCTTTTCGGCGGTTCGGAGAGCCTTCTTCTTGTTTTGCCCGGGAAGGAGAAGGACCACTTCTTCGCCACCAAATCGCGCGGAGAGATTGGCCGGAACAGCTTGTCGGATTCGTTTTCCCATCTCCGCGAGAACGACATCCCCGGTCTGGTGTCCGTAGGTGTCATTAATCTTCTTAAAGTCGTCCATATCGACCATGAGGAGGGAAAGGGTCAAATCCTTTTCGGCATGCGATTTGACCAATTCTTCTGTCTGCGCAAAGAAGAATTGGCGCGTGCGTAGTTTTGTGAGCGTGTCGACAGTCGCTCGTTCAAAGAGGTTGGCATTTTGAAGTGCGATCCCCACTTGTGCGGCGAAAACCGTCAGAAACTCTAAGTCGTCTTGCGTGAAGACCGCCTTATTGTCCCTGTCGGTGAGCGTAATGACCCCCATCGATTGGTCTGAGGGTATGGTGCTGTCCGTCCTTGTCGGGATCGGGACGATCAGGAAGGAACTCGATTCATACTTTCGCTCCGGATGCGTTCCATCCAATTCCGAACAGTCGGAGACGAGCATCGGTTT
>CAYRLD010000070.1:0-9009 GCA_964424925.1 uncultured Planctomycetales bacterium | reverse complement strand
GCTCCCCCGGTTCAGATGTCGCTTCATTTCGGGATGGAATGTACAGATGGCCTCGTAGGCTTTGTGAAAGGGCTCGCCCTTGCGCGGGACCTTGGACTCGGGGATGAAGAATCGAATGAACTTGAATCAGCTGTACGGGAGATCGTTTCGATTCTGCATGACCATGCCTATGGAGGGAATCGAAACAATATTTACCACGTGCAGATCATTAGTTCTGAGAACAGTATTGAATTGCGGTTTGCCGATTATGGCGCTTCGCTTTCGGTAGATCGAAAAGGGGCTGATGGCCAGTCGATCTTTACCCGGTTGCGGAGTCAGGTCGATAACTTCCAGTTGAAAAATCACCCCAAGGGGGGAAACTTTATTATTATCTCCAAAGGGATCAAGAAGGAGATCGGAGCGTAGATGGAAATCCTCTTCCTTGCACTGGTTGGTCACACTGAGATTCTCATTATGGTCGGTGTCGTGTTATTGCTTTTCGGTGCCAGTAAAATCCCAAAACTGATGCGCAGCATGGGTTCGGGTATCGGGGAGTTTAAGAAAGGCCTCAAAGAGAGCAACGAAGAGGCCATGCCCGGAGAAGATTCCGATTCGGAGAAGAAGTCTTCTGATTCCTGATTCCCGTTCTACCGGGTAACCACAAGTCTTCCTCCACCACGTCCCCCAAGTTCTACGTCGAGAAGAAGTCCAAACTCGCGAATCCTCTCAAAGAAGGGGAGAAGTTGCTCGAGGGGAATGAAAGCGAGATAGTCCGTTCCGGAAGGGTCAGGGACGAGAGGAATTTTTTTAGCAAAGAGTGTTTTCGTCTCTTTCCGAAGAATTACTTCTACTTTCGGATGATCCCCCGCGTCGAGATAGTGAAATAGGGCGGCATCATTTTGAATGGTGGGTAGTTTGATTTTTCTCGTTGCGCTGACAAGCCAGGCTGATTCTCCAGAGCGTATCATCCAGAGCCCAAGTCTTGCAAAGAAGGTGAACTGGTCTGCGGTGGATAGCTCACATTTCTGGAGAGCGGATGAAAGGGGAAAGTGACGAGTTCGTAAGGGAATCTGAACACGCACCTGATCCTTCTGGGGAGGGACGTTGACCTGCTCTGCAAATGGGAAGAGAACCATTCTGTGGCTGGATGGGCTCGTTCCCAATTGAGGGCGAAGACGAGCCTCCATTTCTTTCGGATCTAATTTTTGGTAAAGCCCTGACCCCGCTGGCATATAGATATGGTGTACGAGTTCAGAGAGAGGATAGCGAAAATATTCTAGTTCGTAAGTATGGGGGAAATGGAGAAGCCGAATCCGAGTTTGGAACGAGATCGTTTCTCCAGGAGATATGAGGGCGAGGTTGTAGAGCTCCTGCTTCCGGGAAGCTTTCTTCCGGTTATGTTGGAATTGGTCTTCTTTTACGTTATAGGTCACCGCTCCCGGTCTGGCTATCTGCCACTGGATGCCCGAAGAAGTTCCTTCGGGATAAAAGTGGAGCAGAAGAATGTAATCGTTCGAGGCGTTTTTTACCTTAATCTGAATTCGACCCAGCTCACCCTCAAGATTTTCGGTGAGAAGATTGGTGAAAACCTCGATCGAATCCCCTTCTTGATGTGTGGGTTGGATATGTGGGGATGATGGGGGAGTCGAACACCCCGCAATAAGGATGCTGATCAGGGACAGGATCCGAATCATAATTCTTCCAAAAAAAAGCCCGCCCTTTCCGAAGAAAGGGCGGGATCGAAGTCAAACTCCACTTTACTGCGTTTTGCTGGCGGCTAATGTCCAGAGAGCATCGTTGTTCGACACCGTAAGAACATCGCCACTTTTCCGGAGTACGTTTCCGCCTTCGGATCCATCATCACTGTGGTTTGTAGTTTTGTCCGCACCGACAGGATCCCCATCCCTCGCCTTATTGACGTTATTGACTGGCCCCCGGTAATCCGTAGCTCCAGGGCTTGGAATCGATTCCAGTGGACATTCATAAATGTCCGCCATCGTCGTGTCAATTAAGGTCGTTTGAGGATCAGAGAGCTTCAGCCAGAATTGGCCGGAAGTCTCCATCGGCATGAACTTATTGGTTCCGCCATACGTGACGGAATAGTTGTACTGCATTTTCCACAGCTGACTCAGGTTGTTGGCACACGTTGTGACGCGGCCATTCCGGATCGCCCGCGCAATCGCGGGGAGAAGCAGGGCGGCCAGAATCCCGATAATAACAATCACAACGAGGAGCTCAACAAGAGTGAACCCCTTTCGTTGATTCATTAGCTGCTTCCTTTCAGCGGCACAAAAAGATGCGCGGATCCCCCCCATGGAGGATCCGCGATCCAACGTGTGCTTCGTTAGTTGCATTTACTGGCTGCCGATGTCCAAAGTGTGTCGTTTTGACTAACCGTTTGAACGTCGCCAGATTTTCGCAGGACATTTCCACCTTCCGAACCATCATCACTGTGGTTCGTGGACTTATCCGCACCTACCGGATCCCCGTCTTTCGATTTGTTTACGTTATTTGCAGGACCCCGATAATCGGTGTCTCCTGCATTCGGAGCGCCCTCAAGAGGACACATGTAGATGTCATTGAGTGTGCTGTCGATCAACGATGTCTGGGGATCGGAGAGCTTCGTCCAGAAGTTGCCACCTGTCTCAAGCGGAAGAAGTTTGTGTGATCCACCATACTGGACCATGTAATTGGCTTGCATCTTCCAGAGTTGGGCCAGATTGTTCGCGCAGTTGGTTACACGGGCGTTTCGAATGGCCCGGGCAATGGCTGGCAGAAGTAGAGCTGCAAGGATACCAATGATGACAATAACCACCAGCAGTTCAACCAACGTAAAGCCGCGTTTCTTTTCCATAACTTTCAATCACCTCCTTCCAGGTGTATTCTTCCTCACATTCGGTTCCCGACCACCGGGTACAAAATTCGAATGCAGTGTTCAAGGATATCGGTCTCACCATGGAGGGTCAAATCAAAAGGCTAGGGATTTTTATTTCCTTCTGCTGTATCGGAACGATCCGATTTCTTATGGGAATGACGCATTGGACCTTCTGCTTTACAGATGGGGCAGAATCGAGTGCGGTAACATTCGTGGCTTTTTTTTGATCGTTCTTGTCGGCAAATCGCACAAAAGAAGGATTTGGGGCAAGCGTGGGTAGTTATCTGGGCTTCTACCTCACACTTGGGACAGAAATAGGTTCGAGCGTTACAGTCATGGGGCGCTCCTATGCCTGCCTCCACTTTACAGCTATGGCAGAAGACAGTTTTTGCACAAACATGTCCATCTCCTCCTTCGATGACTCTGCCGGGACGTGTACAGGTGATTCTCCAACAGATCTCAGTAAATCCACAACTGTGGTTTTCTCCCACTTCTCGAGCGCATTCCACGCAGGATTGCGTACGGGAGCAGACATGATTCTTGAAAACATCCCGCATGCACGCATCGCAATATCGTGATTTACCACACACATGGTTCAATCCTGATATCGATTTGCATTTTTCACATGTTTTTCTTCCTTGCTGTGATATTCCGTTGGGTCCGTTGGGGGGAGGCGAATCTTGAGCCTTTTCACCACAGGCGGTTAGCATCATCAGGAGAAAAAAGATCGGGAATTTCTTCATACGGGGCTTCCCAGATGTTCGCAAAGCTGACTCCACGCTCTTTCCAGTTTCTCTTTGGTATTGGCTTCCAGGTTGAGTCGGAGAAGAGGTTCCGTGTTGGAAGGGCGAAGGTTAAACCACCAGTCTGGATACGCGATGGTGATTCCATCCAGACGATCTTTCTGTCCATCGGAAAATAGCTCTTCCATCCGATTCATCATCTCTTCTTTGTCTTCAATATGGAAATTTACTTCTCCTGTTGCATGGAGGCGACGGAGAGGGGTTACCATTTCTTCGAGGGTCTCGGAACTTTTACCCAGAAGATCTAATACTTTGGCAAAGGCGACCATCCCACTGTCGGCAAAATAATGATCGCGGAAGTAGTAGTGCCCCGAAACTTCTCCTCCGAAGACGGCATTATGATTTCTCATGGTCTGTTTGATGAAGGCATGTCCCACCCGTTCTCGAACGGGTTTTCCTCCTGCCCTCGTAATTTCTTCCGGAAGCACCCGACTTGATCGGAGGTCGTAAATGATCGTTGCCCCAGGATTTTCTTTCAGTTCCTCTTTTGCAAGGAGCGCAGTGATGAGGTCACTGGAAACTCTTTCCCCTTTGGAATCGAGGAACATGGCTCGATCCCCATCTCCATCAAAGCAGACGGCGATGTCGGCTTTCTCTCGAACCACGGCTTCTGCCGCATCTTCAATATTTTTATCCACCAGGGGGTTGGGTTCATGGTTGGGAAAGGTTCCATCTGGTTCACAACAGAGGCGGATGAAATCGATCGGAAGGTCTCCAAAGATCGTTTCGAAATGCGCGGCAACGGCTCCATTTGCGCAATCGACTACCGCTTTCATCCTGGGAATGTCCTTTAGGAAACTTCGAATATGGTTCCGATAGTCAGGAACAATATTATTTTGCTCAACCGTTCCCTTCCCTTTCCCGAGTGGGGTCTCTGTTTTTTCTCGAACGATCTCAAGTCCGCTACCTTCTCCGAGAGGAATGGCTTTTTCACGACAGATCTTAAATCCGATCCATTCTGGAGGGTTGTGGGAGGCGGTGACCATAATTCCCCCCGCAAGTTGTAGTTTTCCTACGGCGTAGTTGAGCATGGGGGTTGTGCAGAGTCCGATATCGACAACATTTGTTCCTGCTTTTTGTAACCCCTCTATGACCGCCTGAGATATAGAGGGGGCGCTGGCTCGAACATCGTGGCCCACGGCGATCGTCTTTCCTTCTGAATTCGCCTGGAGAGCAAGAGCGGTTCCGTGTCCGATCTTTTGAGCCAGGGTTTCATCGATTTGTCCTGGATATAGGCCCCGGATATCATAGGCTTTGAATATGCTCACGTGTTTTCACTCCTCTTCTCGGTAGGTTAAGTCTCTCTACTATATATAGGGGGAGGTGGGAAGGAAGGGCTACACTTTTTTTCCTCCCGAGATACGGGAAGGCTGCCAAAAAGCTGACCGGATGATGTCGGTTAGAAAGAGGAGGAGGGCTGTGATCAGGAAGAAGATCCGACCGCTTTTCCAGGTTTTTCCTTCTGAAGGTCCTATCTGGAGATCCTTGTTCTTTGTAATAAATTTCCCGGATGTTCGATCTGAGATCTTCTTCAATTTGGTGAGGTTGGTTCCAAGTTGAGAATACTCCGCGGCATAGGGAATGGAAACCTCCACGGACCCTCCTCTAAAACCTATTGGATGAAACGAAAGGATACCCGGATTCGGAAGCGGTATTGTTTTTGTCCACGTTGAGGCAGCCGTTTTCAAGAGAAGAAGGTTCCTCTCTGAAGTTTCAGAAGAGTTCCGGTATCGAATGGGAAGTTCAAGGGGACCTTCTTTCGGCCCCCTTGCCGATATTTTTAGGAAGTCATTCTCTGGCTGAGCAGAGAGTTGGTAGGGGGAGAGGGGTCCTGGCGCCAGGGTATGGATCAATTCTAGGAGGGATTCTCTCGTGTTCCTCATCGTGCCTTCCCATCCTTCTCGGAGGGCGAAGGTAGCGACTCCAGCCCAGCCCCTTCCCGTAGGACGTATCACCAGGAGAGGGTATTCTCCACAGGAATCGAGGAGGGTGGCTGTGTTTTTCAATGTGACTCGATTTATTTTCCCAGGAAGCCCGAGTACGTTCGAAGGGGTTGTAGGCGAAAGGATGAGACTTTGGGATGTAAGCATCCATTTTTGTATCTGTTTTGCGAGATCCGCCCCTTCGATAACCGGTTGTGTGGGTCCCAGAGCGGTAAGAGCTTTCCCGGCGGAGGCTCCCGTATGGATAGAAATATATTTGATTCCCTCTTTTCGGAGTTTCTTCCCTAGGGATTGGAAGGATGAAATATCTTCTTCTGTATTTCCGTCCGAAAGAAGAATGATCGCTTTTCGGGCAGACGTTGTTTCGCTTAAAAGTCGTATTCCTTCTTTGATCGTGGGAAGGAGTACCGTCGGTCCGTTCGCTTCTTCTTTTCGAAGGAGCTTTTCTAATGCGCTCCTTTCTGTTGTGAGAGGCGATAGGATTTTTCGGTCATCGGAAAAGGTTACGACAGAGGCGCGATCATCCGGTCGAAGAGAGCGGAGGACTTTTAAGATGGCATCGATCGCCGTATCCAGTTTTCGTCGATTCTTGCCGGGAGTTTCGGCGGCCATACTTCCCGACCGGTCGAGTAAGAAAAGGAGGGAAAGCTCCTCGTCGGGGGAGGCCCATGTGGGAAGAATGGTTTCGATTAACGTGCCAGAATATCCTCCGGGGGAGAAGGAGTGTGGCCCGCCCATCATGAGCAGTCCTCCTCCTGATTCCGTCACAAATTGGCTGATTCGTTTCTGTTGATTTTGGGTCAGCTTCTCTGCGGGAAAGGAGTCGAGGAGGACCAGGTCATACCCGAAGGGATCGACAAAATGGGTCTTTTCGATGACCTGAAGTGTTTCTTCTGATTGCAGAAGGGGTGATATTCCGGAGGAAGTTGAGTGAAGAAGGAGGATTCTTCGTCCCTCCTTCCATGGTTCGATGATCCATACGGCCTGATTATTCTCGGGGCAATCATCGGTGGAAGAAAGCTCTACATTGAGTTCTGTCCGTTTGCTTATGCGTAATCCCGGAAATGAAATAGTTCGGGGTTTATTCCGGAGGAGATCAATTTCTTTCTGCGTATGGTCTTTCAGCGTAACCGTGATTCGGGTATCGAAGGTGGAGAGGAGATCTACTTCGAGTGTGAATTCCTTTCCTGGCTTAGCCCGAGTCGGTGCCCGGAGTGCTGAAATTTGAACGTCGGAGGGAGTTCGTGGACCGAGTGCAATGGTATGAATGGCGATCCCCCTGTTTCGAAGCGTCAAAAGCACTTTTTCAAGATCGGTAGGAGGGCCCGTTGCATTCCCATCGCTGAGAAGAAGGACATCGTTTGGAGAATGCAGCAGTGTGGATTCGAGGGCTTTTGCCAGAGCCGTTCCCGGTGTAGTTTGAAATTCTGGGAGGGTTTGCGGAAGGTTGCTGGGGTCCCCCTGGAAGAGAATTCCAGGCGATTGTGCAAAACCGATGATCGTGACCTGGTCGAATTGTCGGGCATCCGTTCGAATGAGTTTCCAGCCATCTTCCGGTCGAAGCGAATCGGTGCCTCCTCGAATACCTACGGAAGGGGATTGATCGAGGAGATATAGTCTCGATCGTGGTTTCTCTCCCTCGGGAAGGGAGAGATTAAAGATGGCGGCCAGAAGAGTTCCCCCTGTAAGGAGCTTTAAGATCAGAGAAAAGGATCGGTTCACCGTGACATCCAGCGGGAAGAGTTTTGTGTGGTGACTAAGGTATACACCCAGAAGGCATAATCTTCATAGAACGAAGGGTCTTGGAACGAGAGCCATCCCCATGAACCTCGATGTGCCATGACGCGGACACCGTCGTTAAGGGCCGCATGTTGGTTCTGCTCCAGAATGGCTGCTGCCAAGTTATGAAGTCTGGCCGGTTGCTCCGAGCGTGCATCGGGATCGACCTCGCTCATTCGGGCGCGGGAGGTGACCCGGAACGCATGGTTCGGTGTGACATAGACATCGAGTTGCGGTTCCCGGCAGACAACGGAGGCGAGGTAGAGGTAGGGGGTCGACCACGGAATTGGCTGCTGTTCATTTCCAACGGTGGGAGCAATTCGAGAGGGATTCCATGAGACCTGGTCAATTTCTACAGGGGTGGGGGGCATCGATCCGGGACCGTATCGAACGAGAAGCCCTTGTGTCCCGATTCGCCGGAGAGCTCGATAAATATTGTCAGCTTGTTCGCGGGTAAGATTCTTTGCGATCATTCCCCGGCTTGCATTGAGTCGCTTCGAGATGAGGGAAGGGGATTCCCCGGTAAAGGGGGCCGCGCCAGAGGCGATCGCTCCGATGGTATGTAATTCTTCCGTTGTTCGAATCACGGCGTATTGATGCTCCGTCTCCCGGACGACAGAAATATCGACCGGTTTCTCTACAGAGGCAAACGGGTGAAAGTTCTCTCGGGTTTGACGCTGGGCTCTTCTTGACGTTCCTTGGAATCCTCTTGGGCGGTGATGAGATCCGGTTTCCAGTCCAAACTTTTTTGGAATAAGAGCATATTTAACGAGAAGGCCGATGAGAATCCCGGCGATGAATCCTCCGATATGGGCCAGATAGGCCACTCCTCCTCCCAGGTTATCGGCCGTGAGATTGGCCATGACAATTTGTTCGAGGAACCAGAAACCGATGCAGGCCCAGGCGGGGAGATAGAAGGTGTGGAGAAAAATAAAGACCCAGAATAAGAATTTAATGCGGTGTGTCGGAAAAAAGACAACATATGCGGCGAGGGCTCCTGAAATGGCACCAGAAGCCCCAATGGTGGGGATCAGAGAGTTTGGATCGCTCGCAATATGGAGCACACCGGCAGCGATTCCGCAGAACAGGTAAAAGAGGGCGTAGGGGATATGCCCCAGCTTATCTTCTACGTTGTCGCCGCAGATCCAGAGGAAGAGCAGGTTCCCCAGAAGATGGAATACGTCGGCATGCAGGAACATGCTTGTGAACATGGTTCCCCAAGTGGATGGATCTACGAGGGATACCTGTTGGGGAATCATCGCTCGCCCGATCAGCATCGTTTCTGTGGGAGAGGGGAAACAGTAAAGAACAAAGAAAAGTATGTTCAAAGCGATAAGGGTGTAGTTGACGTAGGGTGTTTTCTCGCGCGGGTTCTCGTCCCCGATTGGCAGGATTAGCATAGGGTGATTATGGCACAGGAAAAAACGGGGCGCAAGGAAGGGGGAATTGTGTATTGGCGGGAGCGCATGGGAATCGAACCCACCTTCCAGCTTGTGACCGGAACCAAGGTTTTGAAGACCCGGGGGACCACCAGGTGCCCTTCCACTCCCAGGATAATGTTGTGGTTATTATTAGAGGGTGTGTTGAGATGGTGCAAGGAAAATAGAGGGCGCACGTTTTACGTCGTTAA
>CAYRLD010000069.1:0-9129 GCA_964424925.1 uncultured Planctomycetales bacterium | reverse complement strand
GTGGAACATCCCCGCCGATCAGGATCAAGCTCCGACCACAAAGGTCTTCCACCCGTCGGGCCAGGTCCTCCCGGGAAAGGGTTGGGTTTCGGGAAACAAGAACCTCCGTCGCAAAGACATACCGTTCGCTTGCGATCAGATCCCCCCCCTCAAAATTGAACGGAGCGATCTCGACCGAACGACCAAATCCGGAGAGAATCCACGGAACCTTCCATTCATTCTTCCGTTCCTTCCCCCCCCGGTGGGGCGCGGGCGGAGCGAATAAAGTTCGATCCGTAACAATCATCCGGTCCCGATTCCAAGGGGTCAGGGCCGCACGCAGGAACCGGGGATGGAAACGAGAGAGATTCCCCACCTCCCAGGCAGAAAGAAGCGCCTTTCCTTTTTCCCAGGACTCTTCGTTTTCACAAACCACCTGGATCTCGACGGAGGGATCGAGTCCGCACAGAAAATCTTTCCACGCATCATGGGCAAAAGAGGCTTCCGGTACGAGATGAATCGAAACCTCCCGCAGTTCCCCCCCCGTATCGGTCACGATCCGGGAAGGGGCGAGCGGGGCGGGATCGTTCCCGCCCCCGAAAACAGCCTGGAGCCCCGCGAGGAGGGCAACCAGGAAGGCGGCACTAATCAGGCTTCTTTTCATGCCCCTCACCTACTTTCCCTTCGAGAGAGAATCAACTTCCTTCTCGATCTTTTTAAGAAGTTCGATGACCGGCCGGGCAGGGATCCCGGCGGCGGGCAAGATTGCCGCGCGCTCTTTGCCGCAGAGGACAACCAGTTCGGCGAGAACTTCCGTATGGGGAAACTTCATCGAGGCAACGCGGGGATCAGAAGGTTTTATCACTTCCAAAGAGGCGAGAAGAGGATCGGAAAACGTAAAGGTCTTCTCTTCCCCGGCCTCAAGTTCGATTTCTACTTCCCGGGACCAGACCACTTGAGGGGTCGGCATCATTCGGGACATCGCGTACATCTTGGTCTCCTGAAGAAGAATTCGGCAGACCTTTTTTCCTCTCGCCTTTCCTGGATTCTTCGCGACAACCACAACCGAAAACGTCCCCTCTTTCGAACGGATCGTTCGGGTCGAGAATTCCAGTCCGGCCACTCCAACCGGCTTGAGCATGGGAGCATGATTTGCATCATCCTGGGTGTTCGATTCGAGGATAAAAAATTCCCCGCAAGCGAAAACGGAAACAAGAATTCCAATCATCATTGGGCGCATAACATTTCTCCTTTTCAGTAAAACTAAAAGGAGTAAAAGCAAGGGGCATGCCAGAGATATGCGGGGCAAAAACGAAGAGAGCCGTATCCCGCAGGATACGGCCCCGTATCATCTTTGTTCTTTTTTCTATGGATTCCGGAACCGCTGTCGAAGAGCCTTTTCCGCGTGAGCCACGAGGATCTCCTTCAGGCGGCTCGCGACCTCAATGCTCTGCCCTTCGATCTGCTCGGCAAGATAAGGGGAAACATCCGGGGACATCTTTCGAAGAGCCTCAAAGGCCTCATCCCGGAGATCAATCTCATCCGCATCCATCTTCTCTATAAGGTCATCAATCTGAGACTTCTTTTCTGAGGAAACTGGGTCAATCTTCGTTTTAAGAAATTCAGCGATCAGGTCCTCCTGGGTCACTTTCGCCCGAAATTCTTCCCGATATTTATCGAGTTTCTTCCGGTGCTCCGGATTGCCCTCTTCCGACATTCGATTTTCCAAAAGACCCACGACCAGAGAACCCTCTATATACTTCTTAGATTTCTTATAGAGTTCAAGCAGGTCAAAACCGGTTTCCAATGCGGGATCTCCCCATCCGATCCGCCGCTCATCTTTTAGTTGCTCGAGGAAGAGCTTTCGCTTTAGAGGAAGAATCCGTTCGTCCATCTTCAACACCTTGTATGCCACGGAAGCCTCCGTAATATCCTCCGGTCCCGGGAAATCGAGTAAGAATTGTTCCACCGCTTTGACCGCATCCGCTTCCCGCCCTTCGGCGAGATACGCGTACGCCATTTTTGCAAGGACCGGTTGGCTTACATCCAGCCCCTTTTCCTTCTTGGTAGCATCTGTAGGATCCTGGAAGGCTCTCGACATGACTTGCATCATCATGTTGGGCGTCTTTTTTCCATTCATTTTTCGAAGACGAAAAACCTCCTGGTACGCCAGAACCGCCTTCGCGAACTCTTTTTCATAGTAGCGGCAATCCCCGAGCCTTTCGAAGAAACTCCCTTCCTTCGGATACGCCTTTGACCCCTTCTCGAAAAGAGCCGCGAGAATTCCCGGGGTCACCACATCCGATTGAAGAGACGAAAGCCCTTCCAAAACAACCTGACTGAGCGACTCCAGATCATCCTTTTCATAGGTTCCCGACTCGACCCGCCTTCGCACCTCGGAGATGAATTCAACCGCATCTACTTTGATTAATCGGAGAGCATGGGAGGGAGGGCCCGTACATTTCAGAAAGCGGTATTTCGCTTCGAAATCTTCCGCCAAGATCTTAGGGAGAAGCGACTCTCCTTTTCCATAGAGAAGGTTGGACGCATTCCCCTTGTTGGTATAGGCGAGAAGAAATTCTTTCGCATCTTCAATGCGCTCCGCATTCACAAGCGCATCCAGAAAAGGGATCAGTTTCTCGGTATTACGAAAATTCCGGGCCGGACGAGAAGACGTCTCTTCCTTTGAACAAACGGCAATCAACCTCTTTTTGTAACTAAGAAATTGCAGTTCCTTTTTTGTTTCAAACGCATTCTTCGCCGCGATGAGAAGAAGTTCCGGGTCTTCAATCGAATCGTAGATCTTCTCCAGAAGCGGGATCGCATCTTCCTCGCCTTTTTTACACACTTCTTCCCATTCGGTTTTCAGGTGGGGAGCATATTCAGGAAGATCTGCCAACTGTAGATAGACTGTAACCGCCTCCGCAAATTCGCCCTTCCCGAAATAGGCTCGAGCGGCCAAGAGGAGATATTCGCTCCGTTGCGTTTTGACCAATTCTTTCAGGAAATCGGGATCCTTCTGGAGAAGCAGACTCTGGCTCCTCCCAAATCGACGAACCGGAGGAGAGATCGCCGAAAGAATCGACAGTTTCTCTTCCAGAGTGCGCCCTTCTAGTTCCCGGTCGACCCTCTTTATAAATTCCTCTGCCGAAGTCATTCGCTGAAGTTCCAACTTCAGTCCTACTTTCTTCCGAAAAGCGCCTGCGACCCTCTGTTCGGAAATCTGAAGAAGAAACTCTTGGGCCTTTTCCTGTTCGCCATTCCCGATGGAAATCATCACGGCCGCCGCAAGAGCATCAAAGGCGAGAACTTTCTTTTTTAATAGAGATTCGAGAAGGTCTACAGGAACCATCTTCTTGTCCATTGCCTGGGTCACAAAATGACTTAACAAGAGAAGAGATGATTCCGGAGACGCCTTCATCGCGGCTTCCGTATAGGCCCCCAGCTTTTTGGCCCATTTCGACATATTTCGACCACTCCGGGTCGAATTCACCATCGCGAGATTTCCGACTTCCAGCAGGAGAGCTCCGTTGGTGGGATCCTCCTCAAGCCGATTTTCTGCTTCTTCAAGTGTTTGTGTTGTCGCCTCCGGAAGAGCGGGGTCGTCCAACCACTGAGGGCCCTTTGTACTCTCCGCTTCTGCAGGAGATTGAATCTGATCCAAAATCAGGGTGACCAGAGCTCCCCTCCCCACTGCGATCATACTTAGATCGCGGTATTCCACACGGCAGGGGATTTCGACCCCTTGGACCTTGGCGTATTCCCGGACAGTGACCTCCATCGATTGGCCCTGCATATCTAGAACCATCTTTTCCATTCGATGGTCCGCGTTAAAATACCACTCCATTTTAAGCGCATCTCCGCCCTGCCCCATCATCACGGGAATTTCCCATTTCGATTTGATCACGATGGAATCTTTTTCCCGATACGCCTTCACTTCCGTATACCGGGAGAGAAGTTGCCGGGGCCAGAGAGCCACCTCCCAAAGCGACCATTCTGTACCGGTTAACATTTCGAGCATGGCGGTCATTCCTGTCCTTCGCGTGCTCGCCTTCCCTGGCGCCGATTTGTACGCATACGCCAACGCTTCCCCTCGCTGCCCCCCTGTAAAAAGTCCCCGCACCGCAACCGTAGAAGGGGAATGATAGTCCTCCTTGAGGAACATCCCTTCCGGCATCTTCCAGAGAGCACTCTGTCTCCAAAGAAACTCTCCCCGCCGGAATCCGACCCATCCGGCCACATTCAATTCGGCCCCCATGCCTGTGCCCCCCTCAACGCGGATCCGCCCTTCGAGCGAATCGATCGGCGCGAGACGCGCTTCAATTTTCTGGAAGACCTCTTCGAGCGGAATCTCTTCCTGTGCAGAGAGAGAGGTAAAGGAAAGAGACAAAAGGAGCAGAGAAAGGACAAACTTCATGATCAGATCTCCAATGAAAGGGGTTCGGCAACGGGGAGGAATTATAGGGATTTTCGGACACCACTGCCACCATTGACGCCTACGAGCGGTTTTGATACACCAACCGTCCATTCGGGAGGAAACATGAATTTAAAAAGTCTCGCCTGGGCCGTTGCGCTCCTGGCTGTCGGCATCGTCGCTCTTCTGGTCTTTACAAAATCGGAAAAGAGCTCCGCGCTCATTTATGCACGCGGAACGGATTCAACCACACTCGACCCGGCGGAAGTTTCCTGGGGAGAAGATGCGAAGGTCGTCACGAACGTGTACGAAAACCTCGTCACTTTCGATACGGACTCCACCGCCATTGTCCCGAAACTCGCCACCTCCTGGGAAACAAGCGCGGATGGAAAGAGTTGGACCTTCCAACTCGGAAAAGGAATTACCTTCCACGATGGAACTCCCTTTAATGCCGAAGCGGTCGTATTTACCTTCAACCGCCTCATCGATGAGAATGATCCAACCCGGCCGAAGAAGGTCCCTTATGGACAAACGTTCAACTTCATCGAAAAAGTAGAGGTATCCGGAGAGGATGTTGTCTTCCAGCTCAAAAACCCAAATGCAACCTTCCTGCAGATCCTCGCCCTCTTTGGGGCCGGCATTGTCAGTCCGACAGCGGTACAAAAACATGGAGAATCGTTTAACCAAAATCCGTGCGGAACAGGCCCGTACCAACTCGAAAACTGGCGCGCAGCAGAAAAGCTGATCCTCAAAAGGAATGACAACTACTGGGGACCGAAGCCCGCGATCCAGAGAGTCATCTTCCTCCCCGTCCAGAATGCGCAGACCGCCATTGAGAAACTGAAAAACGGAGAGGTCCATATTGTCGACAATATCGCGCTCGGAGATGTTCAGGTGGTCGAAGAGACCGAAGGCCTGCGCGTCGAGAGTGAGACGTCACTCAATATTGCCTACCTCGGATTCAACCTTCGGAAAGCCCCCTATAATAATGTTCATTTCCGAAAAGCGGTCGCCCTTGCGATCAACCGGGATGAATTGAATGATCTGGTCTACTACGGCCAAGCCGAACCGGCAAAGAACATTGTTCCCCCTGCCATATGGAGAAATATCGGGAACCTCTCTCCCTTCGAATTCAATATCGAAAAGGCGAAGGAGGAACTCGGCAAGGTCACACTCCCGGACGACTTCGTTGCAGAGATCTGGTATATGGTGTTTCCGAGGCCGTACATGCCCGAAGCACACCGAGTGGCCGAATACATCAAGAACCAGCTTAAAAAGATCGGACTCGACCTCCAGATCCAATCTTTTGAGAAAGCCGCTTATAGCGAAAAGATCAAGGATCACGACCATCCGATGTACCTTCTCGGATGGAGCGCTGATTACGCCGATCCGGACAACTTCTTCTCCCCCCTCCTCCATGGAGATTCCGGGGATGATCTGAACAACTCCTTCTTTAATAATGATGAGTTCAATAAGGCGGTCTCCCAGGCCAAGTATGAATCCGACCCGAAAAAGAGAGGGGCGCTCTACCGGATCGCGGCCGGGATCTATCGCTCTAAAATTCCGACGCTGCCCCTGGTGCATGTAAAGCAGGTCGCGGCTTGCTCCGAAAAGATCGACTACAACCGTCATCCGACCCAAATACGACTCTATCCGGTAACCTTTAAGAAACCGTGACCACCTATCTCGCAAGGCGTCTACTCGCAGCGATTCCTCTTCTGTTCGCGGTATCGTTCATCATCTTCGTTCTCATCCGGTCGGTTCCCGGAGATCCGGTCGATGCGATGCTCGGAGAGAAGGCAACCCCTCAAGTTCGCGAAGAGATCACCCGGAAGTACGGCCTCGATAAACCGATCTTCGTTCAGTACGGCATCTACATGAAAAACCTGCTGACGAAGGGGGACTTTGGAACCTCCTACGTCCGCAGTAACCAGCCGATCACCGAAGAAATCCTCCGCTTCCTTCCCGCGACGATCGAGCTGACCTTGGCCGCAATGTTCTTCTCCGTCTTTGGAGGAATCCTTCTCGGGATCCTTTCTGCCATTAAGAAAGGAAGCTGGGCCGACTACCTCAGTATGGTCTTCGCCCTCCTCGGCGTATCGATTCCGGTCTTCTGGTTGGGACTATTACTCCTCCTCGCCTTTGGAAACGCACTCGCGACAGGAGGGAACCTCAATCCGGAATACACCCTGGAGCGAACGACCGGATTTGTCCTCCTCGACACGCTCATCCATGGTGAGATGGAGATGTTCCTCGATGGATTGCGCCATCTTCTCCTCCCCGCCATCGCCCTTGGCACGATTCCCTTGGCGATGATCGCACGGATTACCCGCTCGAGCATGCTCGAGGTGATGGGAAGCGACTATATTCGTACGGCACGCGCAAAAGGGCTCGATAACGAAAAGGTCGTGATGCGCCATGGGCTCCGCAACGCGCTCATTCCGATCCTGACGATGGCGGGTCTCGAATTTGGATATCTACTCGGAGGTGCCGTCCTCACCGAAACCGTTTTCAGCTGGCCCGGAATGGGAACCTATATCATCGATTCGATCAGCAATCGCGACTATATGGCGATCCAGGGGGCGGTCCTGGTGCTCGCCGTCATGTTTGTGCTGGTCAATTTGGCGGTCGATATTCTGTACGCCTTTGTCGACCCGAGGATTCGATATGGATCGTCGTAAACTTCGCGTCCTCCTCCGGCACAAGAGCGCAATGGCAGGACTCCTCATCCTCATGCTCTTCGTTCTGCTCGCTTGCACGGTCGATCTGATCAGTCCACACGACCCGCTAGAGATGAGTTCGGCAGCGAAAGAACAGGGGCCTTCCGCGACCTACTGGTTCGGGACGGATAACTCCGGACGCGATATTTTCACCCGGATTTGGATCGGAGCCCGTGTCTCTCTTCTGATTGGAGTCGGATGCGTACTCGTTTCGATGGGCGTCGGAATCCCCATGGGGGCCATTGCCGGATATGCAGGAGGAAAGACCGATATGGTGCTTTCCCGAATTGTCGATCTGATGCTCGCCTTTCCGAGCATCCTTCTGGCGATCTGTATCGCGGCCGCCATGGGAACCGGAATTAATACGGTCATCATCGCGGTCGGCGTCGTCGGGATCCCCCAATTCGCCCGGCAAGTCCGCGCCAGCGTTCTGCAACTACGCGAACAAGAATTCGTTCTCGCAAGTCACTCTCTCGGAGCGAGCCATGCACGAGTTCTCTTCGCGGGAATTCTTCCGAACGCTCTTGGCCCGATTATCGTCCTGGCAACACTTGGAATCGGCACGTCGATCTTAACCGCGGCAGGCCTCTCCTTCCTCGGGCTCGGCGTGGAGCCAGGCACACCGGAATGGGGGGCGATGCTTCATGACGGGTACAATTATTGGCGTCGATCGATCTCGCTCGCGCTCTTCTCGGGCCTCGCCATTTCCATCAGCGTCATGGCGTTCAACCTCTTCGGGGATGGCCTTCGGGATGCTCTCGATCCGCGCTCGCGGGAAAGCCGTTAACGATCCTGCTTTTGCTTTTTCACCTTCCAGTAAATAAGCATGAACGCGAGGTAGGTAAAAATTCCGCCGAGGACGGCAATCAGTTTCCAAGAGACAGCGGCAAGAAGAATCATTGGGTCGCGGCGCGAACCGCCTCCAGCGCATGATTCCATTCCTTTGGGAAACCGGGTTCGAATCGGGACAGAAGTTCTTCCGCCTTCCCGACCGTCTTCTTCCGAAATTCTGGCTTTGCGTTGCGGGAATCAAGCAGGTTATCGAGCGTATCGGCCAGTTTACAGAGCTTTACGTCAATGGAAGCTTGTGTAAGGTGGGAGAGATATTCTTCTTCCCGCTCCTTCTCTTCCAATCGACTATCTTTCGAAAGCGATGCAACCATTCCCGCTACCCGGGGACCAAACCGTTTTACGACCGCATCGTAATCGACGGTCGTATCTTCAATCGTGTCGTGCAGAACCCCGGCGGTCAGAACATCGGGATCTTCTACGTTGAAAACATGTCGCAAGAGAAACATCACCCGGTAGGGATGGGAAACGTACGGGGTTTCGCCATCTTTTCGCATCTGCCCGTGATGCTCTCGGGAAGCGAACTGGATCGCCTCTAACGTCTTATCGGGAATCATGGGGGCGGATTCTAGCAGCCCTGGGTGGAGAGAACAAGAGACGAAGCCGAAGCGTTGACGCTGAATCTTCCGATTCCTATAATCACGGCGACGCAAGTCATTCTCCTCGGTAGCTCAATTGGTAGAGCGTCCGGCTGTTAACCGGCAGGTTGTTGGTTCGAGTCCAACCCGGGGAGCCATTTTTCTTTTTGCACCACGACGAGCCAGAATCACACCCTTATCGGAAAAGATCCCCTCTTCATAGATCTCAAAAAGAAGATTCGGTAAGATTCTCTCCGGCGTAACCGCCGCACACTACGGAGACCAAAAGCGTTATGAATCGAGAGTCGCTCTGCAAAATCGACGACGTCACTCTTGTGCGAGACCTCTTCGAAGAAAACGAGGTTTTACAGGAGAAGATCGGTACGGCCCTCAACACAAATGAGGAACGGACGGAACAAGCCCTTCGCGAGGCGCTCCGCTTTCTTTTCCTCGTTTCCCTGGGAAAGGAAGTTCTTACCCCATCCCTCAAGGTCGATCTTGCCTGGCACGAATTTATTCTGCACACGAAGGCGTACCACAAATTCTGCGCACGCCATTTCGGAAGATATCTACACCACTCCCCTGGAGG
>CAYRLD010000068.1:0-9130 GCA_964424925.1 uncultured Planctomycetales bacterium | reverse complement strand
GAGCGATCTCGGTCGCCCTTTTAAAACAGTCCTCCGATTCCGCATCCCGCCCTTTTATTCGTGCGAGAGCGACCCCGAGCTTATCGAGAAGTTCTACATGATGGGGACGATCTTCTAAGGCACGTTTATAATGGCGTTCTGCCTCGGTTTGATGGTTTAGCGCCGCATAGGTATTGCCCAATTCGTAGTGCGCAACCCAATAATGATCATGTATGGAGATCAACTCCCGAAGGAGACGAATCCGAGTTTCCGGAACGGTCTGATTCATCCCCTGCTGGAACATGTTTGTAAATGAGATTTGACGAGCCGATATCAGGATAATTAATCCACCGACCAAAGCCGCGACTCCATGGAAAGCCATCCTCACTTCGGTCGCAAAATGACGCCGCGTATGAGGACGATGATCCCCCAAGAGTTGAATCGAGGCTAAAAATATGATGAAAAAAAGGAAATGAGAAGCGTGTAGATGAAGTGTATTCGTCAAACCTGACGCCAAAAACGCAACCAGACCTCCACCGACCCCCGCCATCGCCACAACCGAATTTTTCGATTTGAGGTGAACAATAAAATATCTCCAGAGTCTTACGGTGATGTAAAGAATCAGTAGGAAAGAGAGAACCCCAAGGAATCCCATCTCCGCACCGATCTGAAGCCAAGTGGAGTGCGCACTTTCCGCCTCTACAAATGAAGAGAGGCCTTCATTTCGATTCGAAATCAGGAATTCTTCTTCCCCACGATAGGGGGGGAATTCGACCTCAAAATTTCCGAGCCCGGCCCCGAGAACAGGATGATCTAACGTCATCTCCCACGCCCCTGCCCAAAGCCCCGTACGAACGTGAATAGAATCGACCCTCTTCATGGCGAGCGGATAGAAGAGCACGGCAACGAGAATAGCCCCCCCAACAACAAGAAGAAGCCCCGGAGTCCGTTTCCATCGCCAGGCAACCGCCCCGAGGGCCACAGCCGAACCGGCGGCAAGACCGAGCAGACCGCCTCGAGCATCGGTGAGTATCGTTGCGACAAGTAGGGCAAGAGTTGTCACAATGTACAGAGGACGAAGGCGACCCCCAAAGCTGAGACCGAGCATTACCGGAAAAAGCATTCCGGTCAATGCACCCGCCCGGTTTTGATTCCCAAGAGTTCCGATCACAGGTAGACCTTGAAGGGCTTGATAAACGATCACCGCAGAAAAGAGAAGCGCCACGCCTGCAAAGGCGGGAAAGCCCCAGGAGAGAAGATCCTTCCCTGTAAAAAGAGGGCTGGTCAGGATGATATAAGTAATGAGTCCCAGAACAAATATGGTCATCGGAACCAAGGCGTCCCACAACGACCCTCCCCCCGGTAAAGAGGCGAGAGCGACGAGAAAGAAGATCACGAGAGAGACTCTCAATGGATCAAATTTCCCCCTGACTTCTGATCGTCGGGCTTCCTTGTAAACAATCCGCCCCATCAAAAGAGTAGTGAGAAGAGCCCAGAAAGGAATCCGCAGTTCATCCAGCCCCATTCCGGGAAGACGTACGAGAGGCACGGCAAAAAGGAGGGCGACCGCAATCTGTGTGAAACGTCTCACGGGAAGTAGACTCCCCGTTCTTGGCGGGAACCAGTGGGTTCTCGAAACGACGGTCTCGTCATGATGTTTTGGATTCTACTTGCGGGTTGAAACAGAGTCAATCCGGGCACAAGCGAACATCCTCGAAGAGAACCGGTACGAAAGCTACTGCGCGATGACGATCTGTACCCGCCGGTTTTTCGTTTTCGAAGAAGGATCGATCGGATCATAAGGCCCGTACGATTCGCAGACGATTCGACTCGCCTGAATCCCCCCCTTCTCCGTCAACGTGTGTGCTACACGGTGAGCACGCTCGAAACCGAGATCGAAGTTGCAGTGGAACTGTTTCTTCGTTTTGCGGATCGGATCCGAATCGGTATGACCTTCAATTCGAATCTTTCCTTGTGGATATTTCTTTTTCAGGACCGAAGCGACCTGCAATAGAGCCCTTTCGCCCGAGCCGTTCAAAGTAGAAGAACCGCTGCGGAAGAAGAGATCACTCGGAATTTCAATGACGGTATGGTTGCCACGCCGCTCTACATTCAGCCCGGCATTCTTAAGGTCTTCCGGAAGTAGATAATCTTTGGATGGTTTCGGAGGCAACTCGGGACGATTCGCGAGTTCATTCTGGAGGCTATCGCACCGGGTCTGACAGGCGGCCAGCTCGCCCGAGGTTTGTACGGTTCGATCACGCAGTCGTTGATTTTCCGAGGTAAGTCTTTCTACCTGTAGTTGGAAATCAGGTCCCGAAGCGCACCCGATTGCATTGGCCGACAAAATCAATCCGCAGATAACTGAGAGCTTCTTCATGAAGTCCCCCTCCTGTGATAAAAACCGTTCCTTTTGGGAGCCAAAAAATAATGGCCCCCTCTCTCCAGTTATCAATATCGTCACAATTTGGGAGGATTCTGAACAATTTCGTAAATTATATTTCGTAAGTTATGTATTGAATATGGGGTAAATCTCGACTTTGAAAACAGACCGGGTATACTTCCCTTAACCGATTGGGAGGAATCATCATGCGCACCATCATTACCCTTATTCTCGCAGCCCTTTTCCTGGGAGGGCCGGTCCTGGCCTTGACCTATCGAACGCAAGATGGGGCACATACAACCAGTTGCGCAAACAATCTCAGCCAACTCTGGAAGATGCAATACATGTACACGGTAAAGTACGGGGGATCCCACAGACTCATGCCGCTGGAAACGGGAGATGCATTTTGGCTAAAACTCTCCTCCCCCAAAACCCCCATATTGGATCCGAAATTGTTTGAAATCTACCAGTGCCCCGTCGAAAACGTCGACGAGGGTGGGTGCGATTACCGCGGTCCCGCCAACAACGTAAATAAGATGAAAGACGGGGATCCCGTGGGCGCCGACGTCGACGGAAACCACGGTGTCGGCCGAGGGGGAAACATCCTGAGGAAAAGCGGGGATGTCCAGACCCTTTCACTCGATGACAGATCTTGGGAGGCCCTTTGGAAAGCCGCAGAAAAAAAGACGTCGGGTGGGAACAGCGCCGCAACCCGAACCTCTTCCGGTCTCGGTTACGTCAACCTGAAAGTCGGCACCGGAGCAAAACCGGAGAAAGGTCAAATTTGTGTCGTCCACTACACAGGATGGCTGACCGACGGAAAGAAATTCGACAGTTCCGTCGACCGGGGAAAGCCCTTCCAATTCCCGATCGGCAGGGGCCGTGTCATCAAGGGATGGGACGAAGGGGTCTCCACAATGAAGGTGGGGGGAAAACGAAAACTGATCATCCCGCCCCACCTGGGATACGGGAACAGGGGTGCAGGCGGCGGCGTTATCCCCCCAGACGCAACCTTGATCTTCGAAGTGGAACTGCTTGAGATAAAGAACTGAGAAACGCTCTCAACGAACGAGGAAAGACTTTCCATCCAGCTTCTTTAAGAGATCTTTCTTGCCCGGCAAGAGGTAGTCAAGAATCGTGGGCGTGATATCACGGTTGGTCCACCCCTCGCCCAGACTTCCCCGCTTCCCTCCCTGGCTCATAATGATGAACGTGGTTGTCTGCTCGTTTCCGATCACATCATCATTCTGCAATCCGTGAATCCCCTCCAGATGGTTCTGAGGAATCCCGGCATTAATCTGTTTATCTACATCAAACCGGGACAGGATCTCAAGACCCGCCTCGCTCCCCTCCAATTTCCAACGGGAGGACCCTCCGTGATCGGTGGAGATGAGAACGAGCCACTCTTCGCCATGATTCCGCTCCCTCTCTTCCACAGCACGAAACAACCGAACCAGGTTCGCATCCGTTTGCCGGATCGCGGTGGCGTATTGAAATACATCCGGATCATGCCCAAACATGTGGCCCGAATTGTCAATATGGTGGGTATAGAAGGTGACGAAGTCGATCCCGGGAGAATCGATATATTCCAAGGCAACCGCAATCCCCTTTTCCTGCGCCGCCAGTTCATTATGAGGCCGGTTATTGGGGGAAATGGTCCGAACATTCTTCTCCAGCGGAAACGAGTAGTTCGCAATCTTCTCTATTCCATCCCATGTACCGGTGGAAACGACTGCAGAATCTCGCCGGTTCTCTCGAAGATGGTGGAAGATCGTCTTTTCCGTTCTTTTTGCCAGATTGTTGTCCGAGCTCTTCAGATTCTTTCCCGTGAAGGCGTTGTTCGTAACGCCGGTTCGTTCCTGCGAAAGCCCGGAAAAAATGGTGCACCAGGAAGGGGCACTGATCGGAATGGCCACCTTCGAATTCCATGTGGCGAGATTTTTCTCCCCGAAGGCCCTTAAATGGGGAGCATGCCGAAGTAAAGCATCGGATCGAAACCCGTCCAGAGCAAGAAAGAGAACCCGCCTGTTCGGTTCCGCATCACGAGAAGGAGTCGCTCCCCCAGATCGATGAGACGGTGTCGAGGAACACCCCACCATAATGGGCATGAGAAGAAGAAGGAAACAAGCCGCGTTCTTCATAATGAATGATCACCTCCCTGAGACATGGAGTAGATACTAGGCCTCGGCCCGGAACATATCGAGATAGGCACGAATAAGATCGTTCACCTCGGGAGCGAAGAAAATCACAAGGACCGCTCCGAGTGCAAGGAAGGGCCCAAACGGCACTTGCACGCCACGAAGGCGTCCTTTCACGACAAGGTACCCGACGCCGAAAAGAGCCCCGGCAAAGCAACCGAGAAGGAACGTAAGAAGAATCCCTTTCCAGCCGAGGAAGGCTCCGAGAAACGCCATGAACTTTACATCCCCGAGCCCCATCGCCTCTTGCTTATAAAGAATCGAGCCGACCACCCGAACGGTGTACGTCGACCCCGCACCGAGAATGGCACCCAAAAGAGAGGCCACGCCCCCCAACAAATGAGGATTCCAATCGAGCGCAGGAAGCCCCGATCCATGGATCGCCGGGAATGCCGCCCCGCAAACGAGACCGATCACGATCCCCGATAAAGTAATCTCATCAGGAAGAATCTGAAACTCAAGGTCGATAAAGGTACACGCAATGAGAGCCGCACAGAGATATGCCTGCATCGAAAAGAAAAGGATCTGATGGAACGCGCTTACCGGCTCTCCGTAGAGCTGACCGACCGCCACATAGACCATGAGCCCACCGGTCAATAGCTCCACCGCCGGATACCGAAAAGAGATCCCTTCGGAACAGTGGCGACACTTTCCCCGGAGGAAAAGCCAGCTTAAGACGGGTAGGTTGTCATACCAGCTGATAAATTTGAGGCAACGGATACAGCGGGAGCGCGGTTTGACAATGGACATGCAGTTTCGCGGAAGGCGAAAAATGCAGACATTAAGAAAGGAACCGATCAACAGGCCGAAAATACCGGCGAAGATCGTGAGAACGAGGCGGGTTGTCTCGTCCACCCTACTCCTCTCTCATCGATACTCCGATAGTACCGAGTTTTGTCCGAAGCTCCTTGATGGAGGTCATACCAAGGTTCTTCTGCTTGAGAAGATCCGCTTCCGTCATCGCGAGCAACTCGCCGACCGTAGAAACATTGAGGTTCTCGAAGAGCTTCTGAATCCGGCCCGACCATTCGATCTCAGAGAGCCGTTTTCCACTCGATTCCCCTGCCGCTTCGGCACCGTCGCCGCTCGGAGTAATCGCTCCGATTTCTCCCAACGGGGAACCTTCGCCTGTGATCATATTCAAGCCGCGGGAGGTAAGGATCTCTTTGATCTCCCGAAGAGAGGTTCGGCCAAAGTTCGGAACGGAGAGGAAATCCTCTTCCACTTTTCCAGCGAGGTCTCCAATCGTGTAAATACCGAGCTTGACCATCGCCGCACGAACACGAGGCGAACAAGAGATTTCGGCCACAGGCTGCAAGAGCACCTGCTTCATCTTTGCTTCCCGGCGGGCCGCATCTTCGTCATAGAACATAGAGACCGACGCACGAGCATCTTTGAAGTAAAGCTTTGCTCGCGGATGTGTCGGGAAGAAGTCGAGGATCGCCTGATAACATTCAAGCGCCTTCTCGTAATCCCCTTTATCTTCGTAGAGAGTTCCAAGATTCAAGGCCGTATTAATATGGGTCGGGCGAAGTTTTCGCAGCTGCTCATACAAAGCCATCGCTTCGGCATCTTGGCCGGAACGATCGAGGAAACTTGCCATCCGGAAGGTTGCTCCGGGGTGTCCCGGTTCTTTCGCCATCGCCGCTTCGTACGCTTCGGTCGCTTTTGAACCATACCCCTGGATCTCAAACAATACCCCACGCAGATAGAGGAAGTCCGCGTTTTCCGAAAGGGTCTTTACCATTTTGTCCGACAACTTCTCCGCTTCTTCGATAAGATCGGACTTAATTTTTGCTTCGAGAACACCCATCTTGGCGAGCGTCGAGCGAGAGTTTTCTTCGAGAACAGCTTCGAACTGTTCGATCGCTTCGGCATACCGCCCCGTCTCCATATAAGCGACGCCGAGGATATAGGTCGATTCATTCTTTTCTTTTGCCGATTCGAGCATTTCGATCGACTCTTCGATCTTCCCGATCACCCAGAGACCGATTCCATTACGGGCTTTCCGCTTCTTCTCGGAAGAAAGACCTTCCGATGCCTTGTCGAAGTCACCCAAAACTTCCTTCACATGGGTATGAGCTTCAATCGAACAGTGCGCATCCTTCCGAAGCTGTACGAACTCTTCGGGAGAGACACTCTCCTTTTCGGTCAAAACGGTGACATCTAGGGTATCAGCGGATGTGGTCATACGGTCTCCTGTGCTTGAATTGAGAAGGGGAGAATATATCGCCCCCGATTTTACAAGTCAATGGTTTTGATGCGGTTGCGCCTACTTCTCAGCCTTTCCCGCAGGGCTCTTAGAAACACGAACCGAAGAGGCCCTCAAAACCCGGCCATGAAGCTTCCATCCCCGTCGAACCTCATCGACGATCATGTTGGCTTCCACCTCATCAGTCTCCTCCATCGCCACGCCCTCGTGGTAAAGAGGATCAAACGCCTTTTTCTCGGTTTCAATCACCTCCACGCCATTCTTTTGGAGGACCCGGAGGAATTCTTTCTCTATAAGAGTTACCCCCTCGAGCACCGCTTTGGGATCACTCGAGTCCTGAAGGGTCTTCAAAGACTGCTGAAGACTGTCCATCGCCGGGAAAAGGTCGGTAATAAATCCTTCGTGCGCGTACTTGAAGATATCGTCCTTCTCCCGTTTGGCGCGATTCTGGAAGTTGATCAGTTCGGCCTGCGCCCGTTTATACTTATCGAGATATTCGTCCGCCTTCTCCTTCCACCCTTGCGCATCATCCTCCGCAGGAAGGGCATCCGTTTTTACTTCTTTCTGGTCATCGGTAGCGGTCTTTTCCATCTCGATCTCTTCTTTCTGATCCTTCTTCTGTTCTTCGGTCATCGTCCAAACACCCGGCTCCAGAAGCCTTTCTTATCCATCTGTTCTTTTTCAATTTCGGCTAATTCTTCGAGGAGTTCTTCCTGCCGTTTCGTCACTTTCGTAGCCACACGAACATTGGCACGAACATACAGATCGCCCCGCCCTTGACGGCTCAACTTCTGCAAACCGTGCCCTCTGACACGAAGAAGTTTTCCGCTCTGGGTACCCTTGGGAATCTGCACTTCCACTTTTTCCCGTAAAGAGGGAATTTCGATTTCCGCTCCAAGAGCCGCCTGGGAGTAGAGAATCGGAATCTCACAGAAGAGATCCGCCCCTTCCCGCTTAAAGAATTCGTGCTCTTTCACGAAGACATCGACGTAAAGATCCCCCGCAGGGCCTCCATCCATCGAGGGCTCTCCCTGCCCCGAAAGTCGAAGACGACTCGCATCATCGATTCCAGCAGGAACCTGCACATCAATATCTCTTTTACGACGCACCTGACCTTGGCCCCGGCACCCCGAGCAAGGATCGGTCACCATCTGTCCGCGCCCCTGGCACGTAGGACAGGTCTGGCGAACACTGAAAAATCCGGCGTTCCGCATCACCTGCCCCTGGGAATTGCAGGAACTGCATCCCGTCGGTGACGTACCCGGGCGACATCCATTGCCCGAACAGGTTTCGCACTTCTCCATCCGCCATAATTCGATCGACTTCTGGATTCCTTCGTCCGCTTCTTCGAGCGTAATCTGAACTTCTACGCGAAGACTTGTTCCCCGACTATGCTGGGCCCGGCGGGATCGACCGCCCATACCGAACACATCCCCAAAGGGAGATTCTTCGCCGAAAATATCACCAAAGGCGCTGAAGATGTCGTCAAACGAAGCATTCTGAAAATCCCTCTGGGCATACCCACGAAGACCGTCATGACCATAGGTGTCATACTGCTTCCGCTTCGTATCATCAGAGAGAACGTCGTACGCTTCGGAGATCTCTTTGAACTTCTTCTCCGCTTCCGTATCATCCGGATTTCGATCGGGATGATACTTCAACGCAAGCGTCCGATACGCCTTTTTGATCTCGTCGGTCGAAGCGGATCGCTCGACGCCGAGAAGTTCATAAAAATCAGATTTGGAGGTCATCACTTATTTAACCGCACCTGCAACCGCGCTCTTTTCGTCTTTCATTTCTACAACAACGGAACTGGCGGTGAGCATCGCACCGCTTACGCCCGCAGCCGCCTGCAGAGCAGAACAAACAACTCCCGTTGCATCGAGAATTCCGTTATCAAGAAGGTCGGTCCACTCCCCCTTGACCGCATCGAACCCTTCGTTCCCACTCATTTCGAGAGCTTCGTGAACAATCATAGACCCATCATGTCCACTGTTCTGAGCGATATTCCAGAGGGGGGCGAGAAGAGCGGCCGCAAGGACGCCCGCTCCTGTCTGTTCATCCCCAGAAAGGTCGAGCTTTTCAACCGCTTGTGCCGCGCGAAGATAAGGAAGACCCGATCCGGCAACAACGCCACTATCCGCAGCAGAACGAGCGGCTTGAACGGCCTTCTGAACACGTAGCTTGCGCTCTTTCATTTCCGCCTCGGTAGCTCCGCCGACTCGGAGAATAGCAACTCCCCCAGTCAGTTTGGCAAGCCGTTCTTCCAGTTTCTCGCGATCGTAATCAGAGGTTGTCTTCTCAATCGAAGCCCGAAGTTCCTCGATTCGACCTTCAATATCTTTTTTCTTTCCTTTT
>CAYRLD010000067.1:2690-9161 GCA_964424925.1 uncultured Planctomycetales bacterium | reverse complement strand
GAACTTGCCGGACTGCGACCCGGGGACAAACTGGTCAAAATGAACGGCGAAGAGATAACCTCTGGATCATTCCGCCGAAAACAGAGGGCGCTAAAAGTGGGAGAAGCGGTACAGCTCACTTTTGAAAGAGCGGGAGAAACGTTCGATATCCGCGTTGCCGCTGGGGAAAAAGAGAATTGGGCCTGCACGATTAGTCGCATGCCGGACGCCTCCCCGGAGCAGACGGAATTACTTAACAGCTGGCTCGATAAAAAATGACGACTATCGAGCTTACCCAAGGAGACATCACAACCTTTTCCGCCGATGCGATCGCCAATGCGGCTAATTCCCGGCTCGCTGGTGGCGGAGGAGTCGACGGAGCAATTCACCGAGCAGGTGGACCTTCGATCATGGAAGAGTGCCGAAAGATCGGAAATTGCCCAACCGGTTCTGCCGTCGCAACCACCGCCGGAAATCTTCCAGCTCGTTTCGTCTTTCATACCGTAGGACCGGTCTACTCCGGAAATCCACGAGATGCAGAACTCCTTCGGTCCTGTTACACACGTTGTATGGAACTCTGTCGCGAACACGGGGCCCGTACGATCGCCTTCCCCTCGATTTCGACCGGCGTATACGGATATCCCATAAAAGAAGCTGCATCAATTGCGCTCACAGCGATCAAGGATTTTACCGGAAAATATCCGGACGAGGTTGAGCGAGTCACCTTCGTTCTCTTCGGGGAGGCGAATTATGAGGCTTTCGTCGCCGCACAGGAGTAAAGAAAAGCTCTCCCCTCCTCCTGATTAACGAGAGCGCAGAAATCGAAGCCCTCGAGACCATCGAGCATGTACGGCGGCAATGTTCAAATTGAGACGTTGCGCGATTTGGATTCGGGAACAACCTTGCAGAGCCAGTTCGAAAACCACACGGGGCCCGGGCGGTAAGTCTGAAATTGCCTGTTTTAGTCGATCGCGCATCTCTTCTTTATGGAGATTCCGAAGAGGGTCTTCCTCAAAAGCCTCTTCCTCACCCCACATTTTCCGCCCTCGAACCCTTTCCCGGATCCGTCGGCGTACCAAGTTACGAACGACTCCATTGAACCAAGTAGTCCACCGCTCTGGCCTCGGTCCGGAACGAGCCCGTTTTACTCCCACGAGCATCGCTTCGCCAACCAGATCATCCGGATCGAGATCGGTTCGGGCAAGGTACGTGGAAAACTGGCGGACTGGATCGAGATAACGAACCATCAGATCGGTCGAGGAACAATCCTTTTCCATTTCGGGCCTCCTCTCTGGATGAACTCTTGTCGTACATCCGATACGGAGAAAAGACCCCTCCCGTTACCAGATTTTCCTCTTTCTTTTGGCGAACCTCGACTTACGAACTCGTTCCCGCCGGAACGAGCACATCCTGGATCCGCGAGAGGAGAACATCCGGTCGGACCGGTTTCTCGATGTAGCCTGCCGCCCCGCTGTAGGCGACACGGTCACTCTGGTCGCGATACGGTAACCCGCTCACGAAAAGAATCGGCACCCGATCGCCCTGAAGCATTTCACAGAGGTCGAACCCATCAAGGCACGGCATGTTCACGTCGAGAAGGATCAGGTCCGGAGGCCCATTGCGAACCGCTTCAACAGCAGAGTCACAACAACTGGCGGTGGTGACACAATACCCCGCCCGCTCGAGAACCGTAGAGATCAAATCGAGGAAAGACTCCTCATCATCGACCAGTAGAATAGAGTTGCCCATAACCCGCCCCCTAACGTAACTACTGCCTTTATTGTACCCCATTGAGAGGCCCAAATGCGGAAAGTTTTTCGGGCTTCCCCTTGACTCCCCGAAAGGGAGAAAAGTATGATCCCCCCCTCAATACGCGGGCGTAGTTCAGTGGCTAGAACGTCTCGTTGCCAACGAGAAGGTCGTGGGTTCGAATCCCATCGCCCGCTCCACCATTTTTCCAAAACGATCCCCTCGGTCTTCCCATCTGAAGAGTACCCGGAATCCCCGCGTTATAATTGAGCCCGGACGAAAGCGGGGACGCCTACAACGTCCTGCTATTCGAAAAAAGAATCGGGACCGCCAACGTTTTTTACTCAATGGTTCCGCCAGAACAGGACGATCTCTCCTGCATGACCTCCGACCTTGTAATTTTCGCGACGAAAGTGTTCTTCGGCTTTTTCGCCATCATGAACCCAATCGCGAACACGCCGATCTACCTGGGCCTGACCCAGGGGATGGAGAAACCGCTCAAGAAAAAGATCGCAATCAAGGGCGTTCTCACCGCCTTCCTCATCGTTGCGATTTTCTGCGTGGCCGGACGCCTGATTTTTCATCTCTTCGGACTGACCTTCCCCGCGTTCCGTATCGCGGGGGGAATCCTCGTCTTTTTTGTCGGGTTCGAACTGATCCGCGGCCACACCTCCAAGGTGGAATCCCACGAGGGAGAAGCGTCCGAGAAACTCGGCCTCGCTATTTCGCCACTGGCGATACCGATCATGGCCGGTCCCGGCACGATCGCGACCGCGATGAACTTCGTTTCCGACGGATCCATCACCCAGGTCGTGGTTACCACGGTGATCTTCGCCTTCATGTGCATGATTACCCTGGCCCTCTTTCTTCTCGGGGAACGGGTCACCCAGCTGCTCGGGGAAAACGTCATCAAGGTCGTCGGACGTCTCATGGGGTTGATCCTCGCGGTAATCGGCGTGGAGATGATTATCGCGGGCATTCAGGGCGCGTTCCACATCATCCAGAAGGGTACGTAACCGCCAGGAAAATGCGGGTTCAAAAATTGATACAAAAATAGAACAAGCGGATGAAGGCATACCCAAACATACTTTCAAGCCACAATATAATAACGGGAACCATTCTGATCAGCGCCCCACTTTTGACTTGGATGTTCTATGTGGCAGGAGGTCCCATCCTTTTCAAACTGTTAGGGCCTCACGTGAGCCTAGGAGACGAAACAACAGTCCATTCCGTTATTAGATTCACCTATAAATCATTCGACCTGGCCCTCTTTCTTCTGGGAATGATGAACTGTATTTATGCCAAGAAGAAATACACGCGCAACCCTCTTTCGCGAACCTTTCTGGATTGGATTACAATACTTTTCATAACCGCCTTTTTTACGATCTATCTGGGCCACCTTTTGAAAATAAATCCCTGGTTCGGGGAGATCCGGGCGGAGGATTCGATCCTTGAATACATGACTTTCGTGCTCCTGAGCTTCACCTCGATCGTCCTCTTCCAAAAAGGTCTTTCCAGGGGAAAATCCAGGCCAAGGTTCTTTTTGTTTGTAGCGGGACTTCTCTTTCTCTTCATCGCCCTGGAAGAAGTTAGCTGGTTTCAGCGTATTTTAGACCTCCCACTGCCGGACTTCTTCCGTACAGTCAATGTGCAGAACGAACTCAACATTCACAACTTCAGCAACCACATCCTCCCTCCCATTTACGCCTTCTGTTTCTACTTTCTTGGATCGCTGTTTTTATCCCTGAGTCACCAAGGAAATAACCGGTTCAAAATGAACCTTGCCTACTTTCTTGATATTACGACCGCCCAGCGACTCACGTCCAACTACGCCCTCTACGCACACATCTGCTACCTCACACCCCTCCTCTTTCTTCTTTCCTGGTCCCATGGACAGGAACTGAGCGAGGAAATTTTTGCCCTCCTCACCGCCTCTCTTGCCCTGCAGTCCCTGAGACAAAAAGGGACCCGTACTATTTCTCCTAAATGAATAATCTCACTCCATAATTTGAAACATCCAGAGGGATCTGTCGGAGAGAAGAGTGAAGTTCGTTTGAATATTCTTTTCGATCGAAAATAGCGAGAGTGGAGGAAATTTATCTCCCCCCGGTTGATTCATTCAATCGGGGGGTTTTTTTTATTCCCTAGAGACCCATCTCCTTGTAGGTCCGGGCAACCTTTTCAATTCCGACAGAAAAAGCGGCCGTACGAAGATCGGGCAGATTCTTTCGTCTGCGTGCGAGGCTGACCTCCTGGTACGCTAAACGCATCGTATCGTCAAGTCCGGAACGAACAAGATCGAGCTCTTCCGCCCCTTTTGCTAACTTACGGCGAATCCGTGTCGGAACCTCTTCTCCGGTCAACGACTCGATTGCATCGAGCGTTTCTGATCCACGAGCTTCTTCCAGTCGACGACCTAAGCGGCCAAAACGGATGTGAGAAATATTTTTAATCCATTCAAAGTAGGAAACAGCAACACCACCCGCATTGAGATAAATATCAGGAAGCATTACTTTTCCCGACTTCCGCAGCAAATCATCCGCGGCAAAGGTGACCGGCCCGTTCGCTGCTTCCGCGATCAATTTCGCCTTAATTCGACCCGCATTCTCCCGATGGATCTGTCCTTCCATGGCCGCTGGTAGAAGAATATCGCAATCCGCCTCCAGAACAGAAATACCATTTTCTACAAATGTCGCTCCTGGAAACCCTTTGACGCCCCCGTTTTCCCGAAGATAAGAACGGACCTCTTCAATCGAAAACCCCTTCTCCGAAAGAATCGCCCCATCCCGTTCGAGGATCGCGGTCACAAGGGCTCCATCCTCTTCCGTAAGGAATTTAGTCGCATGGTAACCCACGTTCCCAAGCCCCTGGACAACAATTCGTTTTCCTTCGAGCCCCCCTTCCATCCCGGCTTCTTTCACATCGGCTTCATGACGGAAGAATTCCTGCAGACCATACTCCACTCCCCGACCGGTCGCTTCGACTCGACCCGGGATCCCCCCCTGCGTCACCGGTTTCCCGGTCACGCACGCAAGCGCATTAATATCATCCGGACGAAAATCCCGATACGCATCAGCAATCCACGCCATCTCACGAGCGCTCGTTCCCATATCGGGAGCCGGAACATTAAGAGCCGGACTAACAAAACCCTTGGAGATCAATTCTTTTGCGAAACGACGAGTAATTCGTTCTAACTGCCCGGCGTTATATTCCCGAGGGTCGATCTTCAACCCTCCCTTAGAGCCACCAAAAGGAACATTCACAATGGCACATTTGTATGTCATCAGAGCAGCGAGCGCTTCCACCTCTTCCTGATGAACGTTGGGGGCATAGCGGATCCCCCCTTTAACCGGCAAACGGTGTTCGCTATGGACCGCACGCCACCCCGTGAACACCTGCACTCCATCCCGAAAGCTGACGGGGAATCGAACTTTGTATACAGAATTAGAAACTTTGATCTGATTCGCCAAGCCAGGAGGAAGTTGAAGCGTCGCGGCGGCCCGATCAAACATCAGGTTGACGCCTTCCCGAAAAGAGACTTCACAAACAGCGGCCATTTACATTTCTCCCGTACTTACAACGACAGATCAAAAACGATATGAAAAGTGGATAGACCCATTTTCCTTTAGATCGGACAAACGGAAACAAAAATGTAATATTTCATAATTTATTAGGTTTCACCATATATTATGGTATACTAAAAACAACCCACAGAATGGAGGTGAGTATGAACCAGAATCGAAAATCGCTAAAGACAAAGAGAATACAGACCCCCTTACTGATGCGCGCGCTTTGCGCCCCTCTTCGATCAGAAGATCTTCGCAAATGGGGGCTTCTTTTAGTGAAACGAGGGGAGAAATTACCCCCTTCGTTCGATTACTCCTTGAGAGGACATCGAACGCGATAAGATCCTTATCCGAGGCGGCAGTAGAAAACGGTTTGAAGCTCTTTTTTCGATATCGGTAGCTCCTGGATTCTCGTAACCATACGCCCCCTCCACTTTTTTCGGACGCGATCTAATCGAAGAACCTCCTTCTTTCCGATCAACGCCACGAACGTTGCGTGCTTCCCAACCACTTCATCCGTATACCAAATTTCCGCAACAGCAATGGCAGGAAGATTTTTCCCTTTTCTTTTTTTCAGATCGTTCCGTCTATGCACCATCGCAGCATGAGCACACGCATACCGGGCAAAATCATCGCAATCATTTACACCCGATCGATAATCCAATACTCCATACCGAACTAGATGAGCACGAAGAGAACGGGAAAACCTCCTCAAAAGATATTCTCTTGTGGGAAGCACGTAGGTTCGATCGGGAGCGCGAATAATGTTTCGGGGGATCCCACATTCACGAAGAAGATCTTTCACTCGCTTTACTGGGACTTTTTTTTCCACCCTTCCCCCTCCCCTTCTAATTTTGGATGGTGTAGATCGCCTCTTCCGCCTTCTCTTTAATGACGGGAGGGTGGTCGGAGTGAAGGATCGCCCGCAACTCAAGGAGGGAACCTTTATCTTTCATCTTTTCCACCGCACCAATGGCCATTAACAGGTACCCCATATCTTTCGATCCGGTAAGAATTTCTCTGAATATCGGAGCGGTCACAGGATCCGCCACATCTGCCAACCCCCCTAAGATCGCTAATCGATACTCCGAAGGCGTATCTTCCGAATAATAGGATTGCTGTAACATCGCGAGACCGGCCTCATCCCCTAGCTTCGCCAAGCCGTAGGCAGAATTAA
>CAYRLD010000067.1:0-2680 GCA_964424925.1 uncultured Planctomycetales bacterium | reverse complement strand
ACCCCCCAATCTTTGTCATCGTTCATGCAGATCGACAAAGGTTCTCTCGCCTCCTCTGTCCCGATCACCGCCAACGCGTGTGACGCCATTCGTCGAACCAGATCATCCGAGTCTTCTTTGGCGGCGCGACCCAACTCGGAAATGGCTTTTGGATCATGTAACCCCTCCAACATCGCGGCGGCAAAAAATCGTTCCTGGGCACTCTCTGCGTTCTTTAAACGCTCCAGAAGAAGTTCTCTCGCCTCCTCGGGAGATTCTTTCAACGCCTTTAGCAATTCCTGAAAAGCTTTTCCTCCGTAGGCGGAAACCCCTTTTTCGGTGAGACGGAAGAATTGGGTATGAAGATCGGCCCCCTCTTCTTTGGTACCGAGTTTTTTCGAAGGCTCTCGATCAGGACGATTCTTAAGCGCATCCAATTCCTCTTCCAACGAGCGGATCCGCTCCCGAAGGCTTTCGTTCTCTTTTTCGAGTTCCTCGGAAAGAAGAAGAGATTCTTCCCTCTTTTTCTCTCCCTCTTTCGGCGCAGACTCCGGCGGCGCAGGCGCTTCCGGCCTTCCCATCATTAGAAGAAAAATGACCACAACCCCTGCAGAGAGGCCAAAGAAGACCGGAACAACTCCAATTTTATTCATGGCGGCCTATTGAAAGGAATTCCGGGAGAGAACTCCATCAATTTCCATGGACCGTTTCAGAAAAAGTGGGCACCATACCGCCCATGCAAAATACAAAAGAACTGATCGATCTCGAAGATCTCTACGGTGCACAGAACTATAAACCGCTCGATGTGGTTGTCTCCAAGGCAGAAGACGTCTGGATGTGGGATACGGAAGGAACCAAGTATCTCGACTTCCTCGCCGCCTACTCCGCGGTCAACCAGGGACACCGGCATCCGAAAATCATGGCTACGCTCACCGAACAAGCGGGCAAGGTGACACTGACTTCCAGAGCCTTTCGAAACGACCAATTCGGGCCCTTCTGTAAAGAACTGGGAGAGATTGCCGGATTTCCGAAGGTACTGGCGATGAATACCGGCGCCGAAGCGGTCGAGACCGCGATCAAGGCGGCCCGGAAATGGGGGTACAAAGTAAAAGGAGTCTCCCCGAAAAAAGGAGAGATCCTCGTCTTTGACGGGAACTTCCACGGAAGAACGACAACGATTTGTGGTTTTTCTTCTGAAGAACAGTACCGGGATGGCTTCGGCCCTTTCACTCCCGGATTTCGACTCCTTCCCTACGGAGATCTTACCGCCGTCGAAGCAGCGTTGAGTGAAAACACCGTCGGGATTCTGATCGAACCGATCCAGGGAGAAGCGGGTATCGTCATCCCCCCAGATGGCTTCCTCAAGAGCCTTCGTGACCTCTGCACCAAAAACAAAACACTTCTCATGCTCGACGAAATCCAGGCGGGCCTCGGCCGAACCGGAAAGATGTTCGCCTTCGAACATGAAGAAATCCGACCTGATATTCTCATCCTCGGCAAAGCACTCGGAGGAGGGGTCGTCCCGATCTCTGCCGCTCTTGCGAACGAAGAAGTGATGGGCGTTTTCAATCCCGGCGATCACGGCTCGACGTTCGGCGGAAACCCGCTTGCTTGCGCCGTAGCCCGTACCGCTCTTCGAGTCCTCACCGAAGAGGGGATGGTAGAAAATGCAGCGAACCTCGGACCGTACTTCATGGAAAAGCTGAACGAAATCGACTCGCCTCACATCAAGGAGATTCGGGGACGCGGACTCTGGATCGGCGTTGAGTTGAAGGAAGAGGCCGGGGGCGCGCGCCGGTTTTGTGAAGCGCTTCAAAAGGAAGGCCTTCTCTGCAAAGAGACGCATGAGACGACGATTCGTCTTGCCCCCCCTCTCACCATCACCCGGGAGCAGATCGATTGGGCGCTCGAGAGAATCGGCCGAACCCTCTCCCAATAAAAAAACTCCGGCGGAAAAAAGATCCACCGGAGTTTTGTAAATTCGAGAGACCTAGAAAGGGTTCGTAACGAGGCCAGCCGTGCCTCCGGCAACCGCTCCGGCGCTTGCGCCAGCGGCGGCTCCGCCGAGAATCGCGTCAGAAGCGGACACGTCGGTCGTCGCCGCCGTGACTGCTCCGGTAACAACACCGACACCGGCGCCAACAACGGCACCTGCGAAACCGAGAACCGCCCCGGCAAATAGTCCGCTTCCAGAAGTCATTTCGAGTTCTTTATCGTTCAACATAAGTCACCTCATTAAAAGTAGAAAAATAAAAAGTAATAATCCAAAAGGTCATTTACCCGCCAAACGCGCCGGTTCCTTCTTCGCGGCATTTCGCCTTGTCGGTATCATTGAGATAAGGATTGTGGCAGTACATCCAGCGGCTAATATCTCCACCTTGAACATTCGAAAGTTGCGTATCGTTAAGCTTTTTCATAAAGCACCTCATTAAAAAAAGGGAATAAAAAAGGGTAATATAAGAGAAGCGATGTTCTCAGAAAGGTTGGATTCAAAAGAAGGATTGTTTCGGAAGAGAAGGCTTTCCCTCCCGTTCTACAAGTAAGACGAGTGGGGAGGGGCTTTGTAACAGCAAAAAGAGCTATTTTTGGATTAATTCCAACTTCCGGACGGCCCCCTCGAAGGACCAGCCATTCCCGTAAAAGCGGATTGCACGCAGGAAAACATGATCCCCCAGGTCGAGTTCCAGCTCGACCTTTGTCC
>CAYRLD010000066.1:0-9239 GCA_964424925.1 uncultured Planctomycetales bacterium | reverse complement strand
CGGTATCGACGAAGCGGACTTCGACTAATCCGTCCGCATGCATAATCTGGGAGGGATAGTCCCGGCTCCAGACCTTCGCCTGCGTGTCGTATCTATGGATGGAAAGTTTCGTTTCGTTGGATCCGGGAGGGATGGGCATGCGAAGAGTTCCCGGTTTAGAGAAGGGCCCGGAGCCGGAAATGAACCGGATCTGAGTGGGAGATCCGACCTGTTTCTTTCCGATGGTGGATCCATTCTGCACCTTGGATTCTCCCGGTTCGATCCGGAGGGTTCCGGTGGCCGCGCCGTATGGAATTCGAAGTTCGACCCCTTCGGCATTCCGGGTGAAGACGGATTTATTCCCGGAGAGCTCAATCTCCTTAGTCGTTCCTGATTCGGAAATGATGGGATTCAGGTGATTGACCGTTATGGTGTCATGCACAATCAAGTTGGTATTCGTGGGGTCGAGAGGGTCTACGCCGTTTACCGTAAGCCTGATATCCAGGACAATTCCGGCGTTGAGTCCTGATACATCCCACTGCGTGGAGAAGCGGGTTCCTGTCGAATCCATCGGTGCTCCAATATCGATCCATGCTCCCGGGGGATTGTCCGTACGGTATTGGAATTGGACGACCTTGCTTATCCCTCTTGGGACGGCCTCGGCCGTAAGGGTGATAGAAGATCCTGTAATGGATACACCGGATTGGGAATCCTGGGGGTCGATAATCCACCCCGTTATGGCAGGTCCGTCGATTCTTACGGAGGAGGTCAACTCCGAAGCGAGCCCTCCCGATCCGATGACTCTTGCCCTGGGGATCAGTGACCCCACTCTCTGATACTGGTGATGTAATGTGGAAACCGGGGTGGAGCGGTCAAAGTGACCATCTCCATCGACATCCCATTCCACGGTGGCTCCAATGGGCATGGTGAGGGAGAGAGTCGCTTTTTCCGGAAGATTAAGTGCATTGTTCGTGACGACAAAGTTTCCGGCTGCGGGAGGGGTCGCCCCCACAAGAACAAAGATCGGTTCTGTTTCGACCTCATATCTTCTTCCGAATTGATCGATGACATACCCTTTTGAGATGAACGCGCCTGCTTCCCGGAACGTATGCGTCATCTGGTTTGTCCGAGTGGACGCCGCATCGATACTTCCGTTCGCATCGAAATCCCACTCGTAGGTGACCGGAACGATTCCGCTGGCCGAGAATGTGAATGTGGCTGTCGCCGGCACGATCGCATCGGCGAACTCGGCGGTCAGGGTGATGTTGGCGGGGGGGGCGGTAACGGTCATCGGGAAGGATTGGTAGCTTTTTCCTCCCTTGTTATCGGTGACCCGCACCGCAACGGTATACGACCCTTCCATGGCGAAGGTGTGGGTGATCTTTCCCCCTTCAATCGAAGAGGATTCAAAAAAATCATCCCCGTCGAAGTCCCACTCATAAAAGAGGATATATCCATCGGAGTCCGATGCCGAGACATCGAAGGTGACCGGCGTCGGGGCGGCGACCACCGTAGGGGGAGTATTGTGTACCGTAATCGAAGGAAGATAGTTTCCCAGGCTTTCCAGGGAGAGATCGTACGATCCGTTTTCGGTGTTGGCGTTTTCCCCCACGAAGGCCGTTACGCGGATGTAATAATCACCGGGGGTGAGGATTTCCAGGTTGATGATCGAGGAGTAGTCATTCAGCGCCCGGTCATCATTTGAAACCAGCGGGGTGGAACTTCCGGTGTCGTCATACAGTTCGAGAACGGTATCACAGCCGCTTCGAAGATTTCTGGTTTCTACGGTAAAGGTTCCGGCGAGGAGATAGACCTGAAACCAATCTTCATCCCCAGTTCCGACCGCCGTTTTGAAGAGGGTGAGGTCGGCAATATCAAGCGTGGTGATCGGATTTGCGCTGGTGCTGAGAACGGACGCGTTTCCTTTTGTATCATTTGTTTCCTGTCCATCCGGGAAATATCGGATGTCTCGTTCCTGGGCAATACTGTAGTTGGGAAGGTTGGGCGGAGGGAGGAACAGGTCGTCAAATGTTTCTGAATAATCGGGTAGATTGAAGATCTCCCATTGCCCTCGGAAGTCTTCCAGGGAGATGTGGTCGAGGTTCTGGGTCTTGAACGCTTCAAGACATTTCCAGAGATTCTTCTGGTCCAGGGGGGCTCCAGGGATATCGTCGTCATCAGAGGGGGGGGCATCGGTGATGTCCCATAAGATCGCCGCGACCGCCAGTTCGTTCTCGGCAGTCTTTGTATCCGTGGAGAATGAAGGCTCTTCGATTCCAAAAGAAGAGGTTCCTTCCTGGGCCGTATCGATAAGGAGATAAGGTTTGGAGTATCCCGCCCAGGCTCGGACCGCTGCCGACCAGTAGTGAGCAAATCCCTCTGACCAGGCGAGGCGAACATCATATTTTCCGGTGACCGAATGAGGGCCTCCCGGAGAATCATCTTTGGAAAAGTGGTACGCCATATAATGGCCAATCTCGTGGAGAATGATGTCGTCATCAAATTCATCCGAATCGACCGTCTTCCCGAGAAGGAAGATCTGGTTTGTATTTCGATTGAAATAGGTTCCGGGGCTTCCCCCTTCGTACCAATACATTTGTAGTGGCTCCAAAGGCGGAGAAGGCGGGGTGTCCGGAGGGGCTATTGCGTACAGGGAATAGAAGTAGTCGAAGGAAAGTACTCCCATGTGCAGGATGTTGAAGGCCGCGCTCGCTCCACTAGCATACGTGATATTCTCTGGAATGGTCATGGTTGAGCTTTGGACCTCGGTGGAGGTTCCTGCCCAGGTGTAGATCGCCCCTCCAGGTGCATTCCGAACTTCTATCGGATGTGTATTGTTGAGATCTGTTCTCGTGTAAACGCGTGCGAAGACATCGATCCCGACCGGGATGAGAGGGAAAGTGCACTCCCCTGTGCTGTCTGCATATTGTGAAGTCCCGATAACGACTCCATCTGAGGAGCGGACAAGTTCTACTTCTACGTAGGGAAGGCTGAGGGGAGGAAAATTTCCCGTAAAGCCTAAATTATTGTATTCCCGATCCTCGTAGGTGAGGGTCACGGTTACATCACTAGTTGTTTGCCCCCATGCAGCGGAGGCCATCAGGACGAGAATCGTGAGGGTTTTCATCGGGCGCGGAACTCCAGGATCGATTCCCCGCGGGAGTTCTTTTTGAACACCCCTTTTTGGATCGCTTGGGAGCCATCTTCGTTAAAAACCACAGAAACGGTCTTTGTGAACCGGGCGGTCCCGGCTGAAAGCGTGGCGGTGATGAGGACTTCTTCTCTCGTCGTTCCGTTTTCAAAAATATCGAGGGGGAGTTCCACGATTTCGTTCTTGTTTACATTTCGGGTTTGCCGGGTCTGCCCATGGGTCAGAATGACCCCATCGGAAAGCTTGGCCGACAGGGTGAGATCTCCTTCGATCGTAGAAGAGAATCGGGCGGTGATACGTCCAGAATCGTCCGAAAGCGTGGTGGTCAGCGAGAAGGGGGGCGTCGGTTTACAGGAAGAGTGGGATGCCGTCGGGATGGGGTCATCCTGCAATTCACGTCCGCAACCAAGGACGGTGATTCCCGCCAATAGTGCGAAAAGAAGCTTCGATTTCACGCGTTCATTATAACTCGACTGCGGGTCGAACGGTAGCGGGGAGAGTCGGTCCTGAATTTTCTGTTTCGACCTTTTCCTCTTCCTTTCCCGGAACGGGAGTCACCGGAGGTTGCTCCTTCGGCATGGTATCGATCTTCGTTTCTTCGGGTACGGCAAGTTCGTCCTTTTCGGGCTCGACGATCGGGATCTCGATCGCTTCTGGAGAAAGGGTTCCTTCTTCGATCGGAATTTCTGTCGATTCCGTTTCGTGCCCAGGAACCGGAGTGGTCGGGGCGATCTCTTCTGGCACAGGGGTCGGTTGTTCGAGGGGAAGCCCCGCTACCTCTCGAGAGAGGTTTCGGTAGTCCTGGCTTCCGTACGAGTCGGGCGCATATTCGAAGACCGTTTTTCCGTGGCTGGGTGCTTCGGCCAGCCGGACATTCGTCCGAATCTTTGTCTGGAAAACCTTGTCCTGGAAAAAGTTGTCGAGTTCACTGCTCGTTTCCCGCGCGAGGCTTCTTCGGCCGTCATACATGCAGGCGATCACGCCGGTCACTTCAAGAGTTGGGTTGAGTCTTCGTTTCACGAGATCGATCGTACGCATGAGAAGCGATAATCCGTGAAGGGCGAAAAACTCGCATTGGACCGGAATGTGGATCTCATCCACGAAGGTGAGGGCGTTTACACTGATCAGTCCAAGGGAAGGGGGGCAATCGACGAGGACAAAGTCGAATCCCGTGATTTCATCTAGTTTATCTGAAAGGACTCGTTCCCTTCCGATCTCGTTGGAGAGTTCCATATCGACCCCAGCCAGATCGATCGAGGAGGGGAGGATCGAGAGCGTTTCCGTTAGGGAGTGAATCGCTTCCTGTACATTGTTCTTCCCGACCAGGACGGAATACGCGTTCGGTCTCTCCGGATTATGGTGCAAACCGAAAGAGAGCGTTGCATTCGCCTGTGGATCGAGATCGATAAGAAGAACTTTCTTTCCGAGTTCCGCCAGGCCGGCGGCGAGATGAACTGCGGTGGTCGTCTTTCCGACCCCACCTTTCTGATTCACTAGAGCAATCTTACGCATAAACCCTCTCTCTTAACGTACCCTTACCTATAATATTATCGGTCCTTATGGGGGGGAAGCTTGAATTGCGCTTTTTGGATCTTTTCTTTTTGGAGTATTACGCCTGGTTGAAGGGGGGAACCCGCTGGTCGCCCTCCTCAAGATAGGCGGTGATCAGATCCAACCCTTCTTGCGGAAGTTCTTCGAAAGCAACTCCGACCTTTTCTGTCTGCAGGTTCTTCTCCCATTGGTAGACATGAACGATCTTCCCCGTTGCTTCGAAAAGAACGTCGTCTTTTTCTGAAAAGACGAAATCTACTTTTCCCGCCGCTTGAAAATTCCGGGCGTACGGAGCGAAGAGGCACAAGGGGTGTACTTTTCCCAGGCTGTATCCTGTACATGGTTCACACCGATTGAATTCAAAGCTGAATCCTTTGATGGAGATGTCCTGAAGGACCGCCTTATAGTTCGGTTGTGGACCATCCTGTATCAATTGACCCCAAGAGACCTTCCAGGGAACCCTTTGCCGTAATTTTCGACGTCGATCAATGCGGGGAAGGAGGGGAGGGGTTCGAAGACCCCTCGCCGAAAGAACTTTGTCGACCTTTTGCAGGACATTGTCCCGGGTGAATGGTTTGGTGATGTAATCTTCTGCGCCGGCTTGAATCGCCGTAATCAGGTCTTCCTTCCGACTCTTGGCGGTACACATCAGGATCGGAATATCTTTTGTTTCCGGATCTTTTTTCAATTTTCGACAAATGGTAAATCCATCCACGAGGGGCATCATCACATCCAGGATGATCAGGTCCGGTTTTGTGTCTCGTGCCATATCGATCGCCTCACGCCCATTGCGAGCTTCGATCGTTTGATAGTTCATATTTTGAAGGAAGAGGCAAAGGATCCGGCGGACATTATTATTGTCATCGCCGACAAGGATCCTAAGGAGGGGAGTCGAATCGATCATGCGTGCACCTGCATCATGTGATATTATTTCGAGAAGAAGGTGTAGGGCGCAATCCTTTTTCTAGATCGATGAAAAAACGAACATGGATCCTGTTTCTTACTGGAGCCGGTTGGGCGGTGATGATGAGTCTTCTCGTCCAGCGGGAAGTCCTCCCTTATTTCGAATTCCAGGCTCCCCCTAGTTACCGTACTTGGCTGGCCAAAAAGGATCGAGCCGAGGCAACTCGTTATCGGATCTACCAGGCGGATCATAATGTGGGCCAGATGGAGACACTGGTTCTTCCCCAGGAAAATGGTTCGGCGAATATGGAGTCCCGCCTTCGATTCCAGATGATGGGGCAGGAATTCTTCATGTTGACCGAGGTGGAAATCGACCAGGGGCAACAGTTGAAAAGTTTTCAGATGGATGGAAAGATCGCCACTCTTCCCATTTGGATTCAGGCGACTCGTTTCGGACGGAAATTGAAGGTCGCTTACAATCTCTCCTTCTTAAAGAAGGGGAAGGAAGAGATCGATTTCCCGAAGGATACGATGTTGACCGGAGGATTCATGCCGGTTCTCAACGGGGGGAATCTCGATGTCGGGAAGAAGTGGCGGGTGAAATCCCTCCCGATCGGCGAGATGCTCGGAGCGCAGAAGATGGGGGCGCTCGCTTCTTCGGACCTTTATGCAACGGTGGAGGCGAGGCGAGAAATTCGTTTCCAGGGAAAAGATCTGCCGGCGTATGAAGTGGTGGTTCGGAAAGGGCCGGCCGAAGATGCCCGGATCAGCCACCGCATTTTTATCGGGGAGGATGGAACTCCCTTGCTGACGGTTTTCAAGACGGGAAAAACGGAATATGAAATCCGACTCGATCACGTCCAACAGATGAAGTTGGATGAGGCGAAGAATTGGGAATGGAATGTGAAGAAGAAATGATATCGATTCGGAATGTCCTGAAAAAATACGGAACCAAAACCGCGGTCGACGGTCTTTCTCTGGAGATTCCTTCTGGCGAATTCTTTGCCATGCTTGGGCCCAATGGAGCGGGGAAAACGACTACAATCAAGATGATCGCCGGCCTTCTTCGCCCGACCGAAGGCGAGATCTCCGTTTGTGGGCACGATGTGGTGGGGGACTACCTCGACGTGAAGAAACTGATCGCTTATGTTCCCGATCAGCCTTTTTTATATGACAAGTTGAGTGGTCTCGAATTCCTCCGATTCCTTGCTGATCTCTATGAGGTTCGGGGTGCGAAACGGAAGGAAGAGTTCGAACGAGTCATCGATCTTTTTTCCATGCAGGAGTACATCGGGCAGTTGACCGAATCCTATTCTCATGGGATGAAGCAACGGCTCGTCCTCGGGGCGGCTCTGATGCATCGGCCGAAGGTGATCGTGGTGGACGAGCCGATGGTCGGACTCGACCCGCACTCTTCCCGGTTGGTCAAAAAGGTTTTTCAGGAAGAGGCAAGATCGGGGACGACAATTCTGATGTCGACCCATGTCATTTCGATCGCTGAAGAGACGGCGCAGAGAATCGGAATTCTATCTGAAGGCAAGATGCTCGCTTCGGGAACCGTTCAAGAGCTTGCCGAACAGGCGGGACAGTCCGGATCTCTGGAGGAGACCTTCTTCCGGATTACGGAATCATCATGAGTGACCTTGCTGCCCTGACGGTGATGAAACGTGCCGAAATCGCAAACCGGTTTCGGAAGCAGTCCCGCTTCAAGATCTTTGTTCTCCTGATCTTTGCGCTTTTTTTCTGGTTCGGTCTCTACCAGTTTTTCTATCACGGGATGGATTTTCTCTACAACATTACCCGCGATTACTATTTCGAAGACATGATCTGGACGATGTTCTTCCTCTTCTTCTTTGCTCTCATGGTTCTTCTGGTCTTTTCGAATGGGATCATCTCGTACTCTTCCTTTTTCCGTTCGGGGGAGACTGGGTTTCTCCATACCCTTCCTGTGCGCGTGGAGAGTCTTTTTCTGTATAAGGCGGGCGAATCGCTCGCCTTCAGTTCGTGGGCGTTTCTCTTTTTTGGAACGCCCCTTCTTGCAGCCTATGGCGTTCTCTTTGAAGTTCCTTGGCATTTCTATCCCGTCTCGCTCGTCTTTTGTTCGGTGTTTCTGATCGTCCCCTCAACGATCGGTACGATGATCGCGATGTTGGTGACCAGTTTTCTTCCTCGATCGAAACGGGGTTTCTTGATCGGGTTGGGACTTCTTCTTTTATCAGGGGTGGCCTATTTTATTTGGCATTTGATCTCTCTTCGGGCCACGAGCGAAGGGGACCTTCAATTGGTTTCGGAGATTCTTGATTCGATCGGTTTTACGCGGAATCCGCTTTTCCCAAGTTACTGGGTTGCCAAAGGGGTTCTGGCTTGGTCCGGGGGCGAGTATGGAAATTCGCTTTTCTTTCTGGGATTGACGGGGCTTACCGGTATTTTCTTTTCGGTGGTCGCCTCTCTCTTTTCCAGCCGGCTCATGCATCGGGGGTGGTTTCTCTCGCAGGGACGATCAGCACGAAAACGACTTTCCGACCGGACGATCCTCGACCTCTTTTCCGGGCCGATTCTTTTCTTTGTTCCTCGATCGGTTCGTTTAATTGTGGTGAAAGATCTCAAGGCGCTCGTTCGGGATCCGGTACAGTGGTCTCAGTTCCTCATCTTTTTTGGATTACTCGCACTCTACTTCTTCAACTTACGAACCTTTCAATATGATGATCGCAATCTCTTCTGGAAGAACCTGATTGCACAACTCAATCTTCTCGCGACGTCGCTCACGCTGGCGACCTTTTCGACCCGATTCATTTTTCCCCAGCTTTCTTTGGAAGGTCGTCGTTTCTGGGTGATCGGGACGGCGCCTATGAAGCGGGATCATATTCTTTTCGGAAAACTCGCCCTCTGTTTCGTGATCACCGTCGGGGTGAGCGAAGTTTTAATCCTCATCTCGAGTGTGATGCTCGGAACCCCTTTTCCGATGGCGGTTCTTCATTCCGTCGCCCTTCTGGGGATCTGTTTTGGCCTTTCTGGGTTGTCGGTCGGGTTGGGATCTCTCTATCCCGATTTTACGGAGGATAATCCTTCTAAGATTGTGAGTGGCTTTGGAGGGACGCTGAATCTTGTTCTGAGTCTCAGCTTTGTGATCGTGGTTCTCGTGATTCAGGCGATTCCGTGTTTTCTCTTTTTCGGGAAAGAGGTTCTGACTGCCACCGAATTCAGAATGTGGGTGCTTCTGGCTCTCGGAGCGATTGCGGGAGTAAGCTTGGTCACGGGACTGGTTCCGGTTCAACTTGGACTCAAAAAGATCCGATCGATGGAGTTTTAAGGGTATCTTCGGTAGGGTGTTCGGGATGATACGAATCGCACTTCTCTTCTTGGCTCTCGGCTCCTTCTCTTTTGGCGATCCGGGTGAAGACTCTCCCCTCGGAAAGATTCCTTGGCGAGAGATCGGGCCGGCGATCATGGGGGGGCGGATTACCGACATTGCGGTCTATGAAAAGAAACCGCAAAATTTCTATGTCGCGGCCGCTTCCGGGGGAGTTTGGAAAACGCGGAACAATGGGACGACTTGGACTCCCATCTTTGATCACTACGGAACCTCATCGATCGGGGACATTGCTCTTTGTCAATCCGATCCCGATATCCTCTGGGTCGGGACAGGGGAGGCAAA
>CAYRLD010000065.1:0-9261 GCA_964424925.1 uncultured Planctomycetales bacterium | reverse complement strand
CGGAGGCCGAAAAAGTAGCCGTGGGGGGGTGCTTTGCAACGGCGGCCATTCTTTCGCTTCGACCGATGAGGGATCTTGTCGAAGGCGGGGCGATTGTCGATGGCAAGACCGGTTCTTCGGGATCGGGGAACAAACCAAAAGCGGGAACCCACCATCCGATTCGTTCCGGAAGCTTTTACGCCTATGGCGCTTTTCATCACCGGCATACTCCCGAGATGGAAGAGCAGAGTGGGTTGTCGGTTCTTTTCCAACCTCACTCCGCCCCGATCGTACGAGGCGTCTTTACTTCGAGTTATCTTACGCTGAAGAAAGAGATGACTTCGGAAGAACTCCTGGGTCATTTTGAATCGTTTTATGAAGCAAGTCCCTTTGTCCGTCTCGGGACGTCTCCCCCCAATGTTCGAAATGTGGCCTGTTCAAACTTTGCCGATATCGGTGTCGCGGTGGATGGCAAACGGGCGATTGTCTGGGCCGCGATCGATAACCTGATTAAAGGGGGCGCGGGCCAAGCGGTGCAGTGCCTGAACCTCATGTATGGATGGGAAGAAACGACCGGTCTCTTTCAGGCTCCGGCACTGCCATGAGCCTCGTGCGAACATACGCCACCATTCCGATTGAGGTGGTTCGGGGAGAGGACGTCTATGTCTACGATGCCTCCGACCGCCGATATCTTGACCTGTATGCAGGGCATGCCGTCTGTTCCACCGGACATTGTCACCCAAAAGTGGTCAAAGCGATTCAAGACCAGGCGGCGAAACTCCTCTTTTACTCCAATGTCGTTGGTTCTGAGATTCGAGAGCGAGCGGCCGCGGCTCTTGTAAAACACGCGCCCGGATACAGCGCGCTCTTTTCGAGTTCCGGGGCGGAAGCGAATGAAGATGCGTTGAAGTTGGTCCGAAAAATTACCGCACGGAATGAAATCGTGGCGATGGAAGCGGGTTTTCATGGTCGCACCGCCGGTGCGATGAGTGTGACCGGAAGCGCGAAGATGAGGGTTGGTCCTCAAATTCCCGGAGTTCGTTTTGTTCCCTTTGGAGAAGTTCCCGAAATTACGGCCGAAACTGCCGCGGTTCTTCTTGAGCCGATTCAATCGATGGCGGGGGTGCAGTGTGCTTCAGAAGAATATTTGAAAGCTCTCCGAAAGAGATGTGATGATGTCGGCGCCCTCCTTATGTATGACGAGGTGCAGACCGGAGTGGGTCGGACCGGGGAGATGTTCTTTTCGGGAACGTATGGGGTGCACGCGGATGTCATCACGCTTGCGAAAGGAATCGGCAGCGGGTTTCCTTTGGCGGCGGTGCTGGCACGGGATTCCATTGCCGAACAAGTTGCGATCGGCGACTTTGGGCACACGTACGGAGGGGGACCGGTTGCCATGGCGGCGCTCGAAGCGACGATGGAAGTGGTGAGTGACCTTCTTTCGAATGTGAAAGAAACGAGCGCGTATATGAGAGAGAAACTTTCGGAGTACGGAGAAGTCCGGGGGAAGGGCTTCCTTCTCGGTTTGAAAATTAAAGGGAGTGCGAAGGAACTTCTTTCGGCTCTTTTGGAACGGGGGGTTATTGTCGGGACATCGAATGAACCGGATGTGATTCGACTTCTCCCTCCCCTTACCTTGCAAAAAGAACACGTAGACGCTTTCATGGTGGAACTCAATGAAACACTTCATTAATACGCAGGAGTATTCGCGAGCGCAACTCGAGGAGATTCTCGATCGGGCGCGGGAATACAAAATTGGATTAACGCCTCCCGTCCTCGGGGGGAAGAGTGTGGGATTGCTCTTTTTTAATCCGTCCCTCCGGACCCGGGTTTCTTTCGAAGTGGGAATCCACCAATTGGGAGGGAACCCCGTGACCATGACGGTCGGAGGCGAGTCGTGGAATCTTGAACATCGAGATGGAATTGTGATGGATGGGGATAAACCCGAACACATTAAAGACGCGGCGCGGGTTCTTTCCCGCTATGTAGATATCATCGGAGTACGCGCCTTCCCCAAGATGGAATCTTTGGAAGAAGATATGGCCGATTCAGTCATTGAAGCTTTCCGAAAATACTCTGATGTGCCTGTCGTGAATCTCGAGTCGAGCCTCTATCACCCGTGCCAGGCGATGGCGGATGTCATGACGATTCGGGAAATGGGGAAGAAGAAGGTTACGATGACTTGGGCGTACCATCCAAAAGCTCTTCCGATGGCGGTCCCGAACTCGTTCGCATTAATCGCAAGCCAGTTTGGTATGGATCTGACGATGGCATGGCCAAAAGAGTTTCCTCTTTCCGATATGATTTTGGACCAGGTAGAAAAGAATTTGGGTGCGAAACCAAAAATTGTGCACGATCCAAAAGAAGGTCTCCAAGATGCCGAGATCGTCTACGCAAAGTCGTGGGGCGGAATTGGCTTCTACGGACATTGGGAAGAAGAGAAAAAGCTCCGGGAAGATTACCGGGATTGGCAGGTTACCGAAATCCCAGAAGAGGCTCACTTTATGCATTGTCTTCCGGTGCGAAGGAACGTGGTTGTTTCCGATGAAATTCTGGATCGATCGAAAGTGTACGATCAGGCGGAAAATCGTCGTCATGTCCAAAAAGCGATCCTTTCGTCCCTGATAGCCTAGAGGAAAGAAAGAATGAAGCCGGAACATGTAGACCTGTTGCGTCAGGCCCTTCCGTACATAAATAAGTTCAAAGGAACAACCTTCATTGTAAAGATCGGTGGCAATGTCGCGGAAAACGATAAAGGGTTGGACAGTTTTTGTGAAGAGGTCGCTCTTTGTGCTCAGGTGGGTATTCGAGTCGTCATGATTCACGGGGGCGGTAAACAGGCGAGTGATCTGTCGGAAAAGCTCGGGATTGAACCAAAGATTGTTTCCGGTCGACGGGTAACCGACGACAAGACTCTCGATGTTGTGAAGATGACGTTTGCCGGGAAGATCAATACCGAGATTCTTTCTTATCTTCGAAAGTCGGGCGTAGAAGCGGTCGGAATTTCTGGTGTCGATGGCGGGGTTATCTCTGCCCGACGAAGGCCTCCGACGGAAATCCACGATTCTTCTACCGGAGAATCGCAGATGGTCGACTTTGGTCATGTAGGGGATATCGATTCGATCGACGTGAAACTTCTACAGACCCTTCTGGAATCTGATTTCATTCCTGTCGTTGCCTCCCTGGGTGCCGATGCGGAGGGGAACGTTCTCAATATCAATGCCGACACGGTTGCCTCCCGAATTTGTGAGGCGATCGGAGCGGAGAAACTCATTCTGGTATCGGATGTGGATGGGATTCTCGATGCCGAAGGAAAATTGATCAATCGGGTTACCGTTCCCGAAGTGCAGGATCTTATCAAGTCGGGTGTGATCTCAGGCGGAATGGTTCCCAAAGCACAAGCGATTCTCAATGTCCTTAAGGGTGATGTTCACTCGGTGCATATCATTAACGGGACAAAAGCTTCCAGTCTTCTTACCGAGATCTTCACCAACACTGGTTGCGGAACTATGATTTTCCGGAATTGATTTTTCTTTTCCCCGAACCTTCTCCTGCCTCCTCCGTTCTGACTCTCTACCTGGAGCGGATTCATGGAGGTGTATCATGGCGGAGAATGGAAACCGAGTTGACCGACTCGTTGAAAAAACCCCCTGGTGGGTCGTTTCTTCCTTTTTTCATATCGTGATTCTCATGGTGGCGGCCCTCCTCTTCGGTGTGGGTGTGATGGTGCAAGAGGATATCCCGGTTGTGGTTCGCCCTGCGATGATTCCGATCGTCATTCCTGAGATGGAAGAACTTCCTGATCTGGAATATGCCGAGAAACTGCTCGATATCCCCAAGAAGAACGATTCACCCCTTTTTCGCAAAGTAGAAGAGCGTGATCAGAGTCAGTCGGACGACGATGAGTTCAAAAAAACAAATAAAGAGTCGACCGACTTTACGAGTGATAAGCCGTTTCAGGATCGCTTTTTGACCGATGTTATTGGGCGTTCGATGGCGAGTGCGGGGGCTGTTTTTAGTCCTGATTCGGGACGGAAATGGAGTTTGGTTGATTCTGGAGGGGGGAGTAAAGAGACCGAGAGTGCGGTTCATGCCGCGCTCCGCTGGCTCGCCCGCCACCAGAATCAGGATGGATCGTGGAAGGCGGTTTCGTATACCGAGGAGTGTAAGAAATCGAAACGGAATGCTCTTGGGGATATTTGTAACAACGAGAAGGGGGTTCCCACGTATGACTCCGGTGTGACCGGCCTGGCGATTCTCGCCTTTCTCGGGGCGGGTTATTCTCACCAGTCACAGGACGTGTACGACGGGATCTGTTTTGGGGAGGTCGTGAAGAAGGGGCTTCGATGGATCGTGGCCCGGCAACGGACCGATGGGCAGATCGGAGAGAGTATCCGTGGCCGTCGAACCTACAACCATCTCGTCTGCTCTCTCGCCCTCACCGAGGGATATTCTCGGACGGGAGCTTCCCTTCTTGAGAGTCCCGCCCGCCAGGCGGTCGACTTCACTCTTCGGATGCAGAATCGCGGGCGCCCCTCTCAGATCGGGGAGTACCGTTTCGGATGGAGATATGGAATACAACCGAGGGATAATGACGCTTCTGTAACCGGTTTCGCGGTGATGGTGCTGAAGTCGGCGGAACTTTCCGGATTGGCTTTCCCGGACAGCGCATACGAAGGGGCGAGCGCGTTTTTTGATAGCGTGACGGATCCCCATTATTACGACGTCGGATACAAAACGCCCCATGGGAATGCCTGTAGGCATAAAAGTATGGTCGGTGTTGCGTCGATGTACCGGTTATTTGTGAAAAGAGATCGAAAGAGTCCGAAAGTGGAAGGGGGAGCCCGGATCTTGCTCGCGAACCTTCCGACCTGGGAAACGGGGCAAGTCGATTTCTACTACTGGTATTACGGCTCGCTCGCTCTTTTTCAATATGGAGGGGAGGCGTGGCAGAAATGGAACCGCGCGATGGTGAAAGCTCTTCTTCCCCATCAGTGGCGAAATAAGGATTTCTGCAGGAACGGGTCATGGGATCCTTCCGGATGCTGGGGAAAGTATGGGGGGCGTGTCTACGCAACGGCGATCAATGCATTGACCTTGGAAGTTTATTATCGATACGCGAATGTTTTTACCGGACAGCAGGGTTCCCTGGTACGTCGATGAAGAGTCGACCCGGTTCTCAAGCTGTGTGGTGGATGATAGGAGGTGCGCTATGATTCCCGAAGGTGATAAGGCTAATCAGATCGTAGAGAAAACTCCCTGGTGGGTGATTTCTTCCTTTCTTCATCTGGCTCTTCTTATGGTGGGGGGACTCTTTTTCGGTATCCAGGCGATCGCAGAAGAGGATGAAGTGGTTGTCGTTTCTCCCTCTAGGAAAAAGATAACGTTGCCGGATTTGGACCGGCCAAAGATAGAACAGATCAGTAAAAAACTGATTGAACATTCGAAAGAGGAAGAGGTTCCGATCATCAAAGACGCGATCGATTCCGATCACCCTGAAAGTGTTGATGACGATACGGTTCATCAAATGCAAGGGGATTCCCTCGACTACAATTCGGACAATCCGTTCCAGGCGAACTCCGCGGGAGATTTGATTGGTGGCGGAGCGACGGGGGGCGGCCGGTTTGGGTATCCTCGAGGAGGGTCTCAGGAATTGACCGTAAAAGGAGGGGGAGATAATGAAACGGAAGAAGCGGTTCTTTCCGCACTCCGCTGGCTTGCACGCCATCAGAGCCTGGATGGATCTTGGAAGGTAACGGGATATCACGAGGAATGTAACCAAGTTGCAAAATATGCCACAGGTCCCCGGTGTGTTGATACGCCGGGAGATGCCAGTCACGATACGGGTGTTACGGGGCTCTCCCTTCTCGCTTTTCTTGGAGCAGGCTTCTCCTATCAGTCGAGAGAAAGGTACGACGGGATCGATTTTGGGGATGTTGTCAAGAAAGGTCTTCAATGGTTGATCTCTCAGCAAGATCCGGATGGTCTTGTAGGGGGGCGTGTGGGCGAACGATGGATGTATAATCACCTGATCGCCACTCTGGCGCTCACAGAGGCGTACGGTCGCACGGGGGGAGGGGCTCTTATTCAAGATGCGGCCGAAAAGGCTCTCGCTTACACCATACAAGCGAAAAATCCAGGGGCGGCTTGGCGATATACCTATCGCCCTGGCGACAATGATTCTTCCATTACCGGATGGGGGGCGATGGTATTGAAATCAGCGGCGATGGGGAAGTTGGGTCCTCCTGTGGATGGCGTGTCCGAGAACGTACTCGATTGGTTTGATGAGGTAACGAGTCGGAAAGGGTACTACGATGTCGGGTACACGTTTGCCGATTCAGGGAAGACGTTCGAGCCGGGAAGGAATGAACGTTTTCAACATCACCCATCGATGGCTGCGGTGGCATCCATGTCGCGGATGTTTCTCGAAAAGAATCGCCGTTCTCCCGCTGTCGTTGGTGGTTGCAACCTTCTGGTTCGTGATCTTCCCGAATGGGAAAAGGACAAGATTGACTACTACTATTGGTACTACGGTTCGCTTGCTCTTTTCCAGTATGGCGGAGCCCATTGGGATAAGTGGAATGCGGCGATGAAAGAGGCCCTTCTTCCTCATCAGAAAGGGGTTGATTCTGGCTGCCAGAGCGGTTCCTGGGACCCGGTCGGAAGGTGGTCGCATGCCGGAACCCGTGTTTACAGCACGGCTATAAACGCCTTAACGCTGGAGGTTTATTACCGCTATCCGAATGTCTTTACGGGACGATGAAGAAAAGTCTTAAAATTTTACAAAAAGATGAACCTCGCTCTCTGCGTCTCCGTTAATAGGGCTTGTAGTCGGGGAGTTTCTTCCAATATATTAGGCGTTCTCGCCCGTAACGCTCTATAAGGAGAATTGACATGGCATCCAGACAGGTTCCGCCCCCGGAAGAGGAATATTACGAAGAGGGGGAGGGAGAGTTTGAAGAAGAGTTTGCCGAGTTACCTGCTGGGGAACCTCAATCTTTTACCGATCGTCTCGTTGCCAAGACTCCGTGGTGGGTGATTTCCGCCTTTGTCCACGTTGTCGTCCTCGGCTTTGCGGCGCTCGCGTATGGGTCTTCCGGGCCGAAGGAAGATAACGAAGCGGTTGTAGTAAGTCCTCCTCGAAAGCCGCGACAGATTCCAGAAATGGAGAAGCCGAAGGATCTCGATCCCAATAAAAAAGTTCTCGATAACCCAAAGAAGACCGAGGATCCCGTTTTCCGCAAAGTGGAAGAGGCGGATCATAATGAATCGGACGATGACGAAGAATTCAAAAAGATGAAGGGGGACTCCCTCGACTTCGTTAGCGATAAGCCTTTCAAGGGGAAAGGAACGTATGACACCATCGGCGGCGGTGGTGGTGGCGGTGGCCGTTACGGGGGTCGTCTTGGCGGAAAGCGTGACCTGGTTAATTCCGGTGGCGGTGGGTCCGATACGGAAGATGCTGTTCTCCAGGCGCTCAAGTGGCTTTCGCGTCACCAGGAGCCGGATGGATCCTGGCGGGTAAAGGAATATACCAATCAATGCAATCAAATCCCTAAATATGCGAGTGGAGGAAAATGTTCTCCGAATCCGGGGGAAGATCATTTCCAAGCGGGAGTGACCGGTCTTTCGGTTCTCGCCTTCCTGGGTGCAGGATACTCCCACCTTTCGAAAGATACCTATGATGGGATCTGCTTCGGAACCGTTGTAAAGAATGGACTGAAGTGGATGATCGACAACCAGGATACTGAGGGGTGTATCGGTGATCGAAATGCCTCGCAGTATATGTACAACCATCTAATCTGTGCTCTGGCGCTCTCCGAGGCGTACGGATTGACCGGATCGCCTCTCTTCCAGAGCCAGGCTCAGCGTGCGGTTGATTTTACAGTCGCTGCTCAGAACCCCGGCATGGGATGGCGATACAGTTATAAGTGCGGGGATAACGATTCTTCGGTCACCGGATGGGCGGCGATGGTTCTGAAGTCCTCCGAACTGTCTGGCCTCCAATTTCCCCAGACCGGATATGCCGGGACGATCGCCTGGTTTGATGAGGTGACAGAAGATACCTATTACCGTGTCGGGTATACCCACAAGGGAACCGGCAAGGTGTATGTCCCCGGATTGAACGAGCAGTTTGATCATCACGAATCTCTGACGGCGATTGCGGTGATGTCCCGGATCTTTGTCGAAAAGAAAAAAGGGGACCGCAAGATTTCCGGCGGTTGTGATCTTCTTGTGAAAGATCTTCCTGACTGGAATGGAAACAAGATCGATTTCTACTACTGGTATTACGCTTCCCTCGCTCTTTTCCAGTATGACGGCCCCAAAGGTCCTAAGTGGGGCTCCTGGAACAAGGCGATGAAGGATTCTCTCGTGAAGAACCAGAACGTGGGCTCTTCCGGCTGTAAGGCGGGCTCATGGGAAACGGTAGGTCGTTGGTGTGGAGAAGGGGGGCGTGTTTATGGCACCGCGATCAACGCCCTCACTCTCGAAGTGTACTACCGATATGCCAACGTCTTCGGTGCCGGCAAGTAGAGTTTTGCTGAATCATTCATCCCCACCCTTTCTCAGAAAGGGTGGGGATTTTTTTTCCCGGGTGGACTTGGACCGCTTGTCGGTCTAGGATTGGGTTGATGGTGAAGAAGACAGCAAAACGAGTTCGGCAACGAGGGAAGCGAATTGCCCAGGGGAAGGAGTATGAAATCTTCGCTGCCCAGAGGGGTAGTTTTGAGATCGTGCGTCTGCATGGCAAGTGCACTTCCGATATGCTCACCAAATTTCGCGACCTGTTGCTCTCTCAAACCTTGAATCTTGCTGTTGATGCGGCCGGCCTCACCGATGTCAATGTTCCCTTGGTTCGGGAGTTAGATCTTGCGAGTCGGCGTTTGCGCAATACAGGTCATCACTTGGTCGTGATGCATGCGCGAGCTCCGCTTCGAGATTTAATCCGTGCCCGAACCCATGAGGGATCGATCCCGATCGTTGTTTCGGAAACGATATTAGAGGGGAATATCACCGGCTTTCGCAAGCGGCTAGCGGATTCCCGTCGAAAAATATCGCTTATTCGCTCTGATCTCAAAGGCAATGCAAGTTGGCAGATTGTTGATCGAGAGTTGTGCTGGTTGTGCCCTTACTGCGGAAAATTTCAGGACTATCTCCGGATTGATCTCAATAAAGGGCCTCATGATGTTCAGGTCGAGATGGTCTATATTCATCTTCACCAGGTGTGTCCTCCTTTCCAGGAAGGGAAGACGACGCAGAAACTTCCCGAACTTCTTGAGA
>CAYRLD010000064.1:4876-9285 GCA_964424925.1 uncultured Planctomycetales bacterium | reverse complement strand
GGAGATGAGTTTGTGGCGGCCGAATTGGCAGAAGCTTTTTCCGATCGCGGCTACTTCTCCCTTCAAAACAGTGAACCGGCGGCGGCGCAGAAAGATTTTGAGTCTGCATTGCAATTCTCTCCGGTTCCCGAAGCGCGACTCGGGTTAGCCCAATTTGCGGTCGTTGCTGGGGATTTTTCTCAGGCAGAAGAACTCGGCCAAAAGATTCTCGAGGATCATCCTGACTTTTTTCCGGCACGGGAACTTCTTGCGAAGATTCGAATCACGTTGGGGGATTCTGCCGGGGCAGAAGCCCAATACCGGGCGATCGTAGAGGAGATGGCGGTTCCCCGGGTCTATCTCTCTTTGGCCGCTCTTCTGGAGAAGCAAGAGCGGGGAGAAGAGGCTCGTGAGGTTCTCTTCCAGGGACTCACCTCCGTTCCGGATGATTCGGATCTGGTTCTTGCGGCCTCACGGTATGCCGAACCCGAAGAGCGGTGGAAACTTTTAAACCAAGCTCTTTCTGTCGCCCCGCGCTCCTTTGAACTTTGGTTTGAGCGGGCGTGTGCTGCTTGCGCAGGAAATGACCCCGAGGAGGCGGCGATCTCTTTGAACCACTGTCTGGAGATCGATCCGGAGCGGCTTCGATCGGCGTGGAAGGCCGAACTCGCTCGGGAAGGGTCTTCTACTACCACCCTTGCGGATCACCCCTATCTTGTAGACTTCCGAGAAGACTGAGTTTTTTTAAAAAAATTCAGAGCGGCGGTTTGCATGTGACCTTATCTGACACACCTGCATGCGATGGTATATATGACTACTGAAAACAACCCTCTCTCATGGGCCGGGTCGTCCCCTCGATCCGGCCCATCTCCATTTTTGCGGGAAATGCGGTTACGGTTCGACTGATTGCCAGGTGGGCGCTGGTGGGGGGTTCTTTTTAAGTTTTTCCGCGAGCGTATCCTGATCCATCTTGAGCAGTTCTGCGGCAAGCGTCATATTCCCCTTCATTTTTCGAACCGCCTCTTCCAGGCAATTCTGCTCGATCGTTTGAAGGTGCTGCTCTACGCTCTCTCTTCCGGCCCAAATTTCTTCAAAGGGGTCTCCGCTGGTCTCTTCGGATGAGGGAAGGGCTTGCGGTTCTACAGGACCGCTCTGATTTCGTGCGAGTAGGTCTGCAATGAAGGTTGCCAGCATCATGCAGAATTGCAGGTTATAAGAGCGGAAGATCGACTCTTCTGCCGGTCCGTCGAGATAGAGAAATCCAAGATAACGATCCTGAGAGATAAGGGGGACACAGAGGATGTTGATTATTTTTCCTGAGAGGGGCCCGTATCGGCCAAGGTCACTCCCCAGGAGACCTTCGTTGATGCGGGAAACCCGATGGTGAAAGATGTTCGAAACATGGAATTCGGCCATTTCTTTAGGTGCACTTTTTGCGACCGGTGTCAATTTGCTTCCCTTCTGGGCAAGCATGACAAAGCCTCTCTTCGCCGGGATCTCCGCGAGTACTTTTTCGAGAAGCGCTTTCATCGCGGCCTTTTCATCCCGCAGAGTGTAAATCGTCCGAACAATATCCATGACCGTGCGGAGACGATCCAATTCTGCCGCTGGATTGGCATCGGAAGAGTGATTGGCGAATGCGTTATGAAGGGTTTCACTAATTTTCGCGGTCATCCGGGGGCGTTTTTCCGGAATTCCTTCTGAAAAATCGAAGGTAGGATCAAAAACGAGAATGAATTCTCCTACTTCGAGTTCGTCATCCGGTTGCAGTTTATGGTTGGTGACTTTCTCCCCGTTGACAAAGATGCCGTTGCGGCTTTCCGCATCGGAAACAAAGAAATCCTCTCCTTTTTGTTCAATTTTCGCATGGACCCGAGAGATATGTCTTCCGAGTAAGCGGATATCGCAGGAACGACTTCGACCGATCTTGGCGTCGTTGAGGAGCGTGAAGAGTTCTCCCCGGTCGGGGCCTTCTACGAGTAAAAGTTTGCTCATTTGTCCCTACACTATACCCACTTCAGGAAGTCGGTACGATGGAAAACCAATCCGGAGAGTGTTTCATCCGCTTTTCCAATTGAAGAGCAAAGGAGTTCATCGTGGGGTATCGGCGTGCCGGATTTTTGTCCATTGCGGTTTCGATAATCGAGATGAGTTCTTGAGGAATATTTTTGGAAGTCACGGCTAAGGCGGGAGGGTTCTCCCTCTGAACTTTCGCAAGAATTTCGGCCACGCTCTTTCCGGAGAAAGGGGCTCGTCCAGAAAGAGCTTGGTAGAGAACCGCTCCGAGAGAATAAATATCGGTTCTTCCGTCTTGTCGTTCCATATCTCCCCTGGCCTGTTCGGGGCTCATATAGATTGGAGTGCCGGCCGTGACTCCCTGTGTTACTTCGTCGGACCCTTTTCGGAGGATGGCGGTTCCGAAATCGACCAGCTTGGGGGTCTTGTCTCCTTGGAGAAGAATATTCCGGGGGGTGATATCGCGGTGAATAATTCCGACCTCGTGAGCGTGGGCGAGTGCTTTCCCGACCTGGATGATGATCGTAAGGATTTCTCCGATTGAGTACTGTCCTTTGGCCACCGCCTGGGAAAGAGAAGGCCCTTCAATGTATTCCATCACAATACAATAGGTGTCGGAGCCCTCGACCGTTTTGATCATACGAACAATATTGGGATGGTCGAGTTTCTGGATGAGAGAGGCTTCCCCACGGAATTGCCGGACGATATCTGGATTTTTTGCCCAGGTGGGGGAGAGAACTTTGATCGCAACATGGTTCTTCTCTTCATCCTCCGCTTTATAAACCGTGCCCATGGCGCCGCGACCGAGTGCGGAATAGATGCGGTACCCCGGAATGGTGAGGACGGTCTCGAAGAGCCCCATGAGGGCCCCTCGTTGTGCTTCCGATAGGGCTCCGGATGCGACAAGGTGGTCGGGTAAAGGCAGTCCACGTGGCCGTCGTGCGAGGGTGGCATCCAGTTTGGCTTCCTCGATCCAGCCCCGCTCTACCGCCGTATTGGCAAAGATTCGGTCAAATCCGGTCAATGGCTTCATCTGGCGGAGAGTATACCTATTTTGAGGGTTTTTTTTAAAGTCTCATAGGGAGAGGAATTTGTTTTGTGCTACGCCCACGAATGGGTCTTTTGAAGCGTAATATTAGGGACAGCCCCAGTCAGAAAGTGATAAAGTCTGGGCCATTCAAGTGGGAGATAAATATGGGATTCCTTCTTTCGTTCGGGTTGGTTTTTTCACTCTTTCAGGTTCAAGATCCAGAATCGTTGACGCCGGTTGAGTTAGAGAAGGCGATCGACAAGGCGATTACCGACGGAGCGGAATGGCTGAAGAAGCAGCAGAAGGAAGATGGTTCCTTTGGGGATTCGAGCGGTCCAACCTATGGAGGGGGTGGCAATGCCTACCATAATCGGCCTGGGATCGCGGCGCTTTCTCTCATGGCGCTTTTAAAGAGCGAGATCCCTCCGAATGATCCGGTGATTCTGAAGGGATTCAACTTTATCTACGAATATACCTCTAATAACGGAAACCTTATTTCCAATTATGACATCGGTGTGATTCTCATGGCGATCGAGACTCTGTATGAGAGCGTCGTAAAGTGGAAACTGAAGAAGAAGGGGAAGAAGGTCAGGGAGCGTCCCGGTGATTTCAAAGAACCGAAATATGCGCTCGCGGGACGGGACCGAAAACTCGTTGGGAATCTTCTGAAGAAACTCTACTCCTCTCAGACGAAGGAGGGGGGGTGGAGATACGGCGCCGGTTTTGGCATTGTTGGAAGTGATGAAGATATCTCTGCAACACAGATCATGATGCTCGGATACAAATCGGCTGTTCGTATGAGGGTGGGGGTCGATCCTCGGTCTGTAAAGAGAGCGATCGACTTTGTGATTCGATCTCAGGAGAAAGATGGCCCGAAGATCGCCCGCCCAAGTGATGCGAATCCGAGTGATCGAAAGACGTATGTTTCTATGGGAGAAGATCGGGCGCGCGGATGGGCGTATGAGAAGAAGAGTGACAACCCGGAAGAGTTGAAGGTGAGCGGGTCGATGACCTCGGCCGGCATTACCACGCTTCTAGTTGGACGATCGATTCTCGGAAAAAGGATTGGAAAGAAAGAGCAGGCGAAGATTACGCAGTGCGTGTGGGATGGGTTTGCCTGGCTCTCTTCTCACTGGACGATGACGGAGAATCCCGAGGTCGACCGGAGTCACTACTACTATCTTTATGGAGTAGAGCGGGTTGCGGCGCTGGGGATGTACGAAAAGATCGGGAAGCATTACTGGTACAAGGAAGGGGCGTTTGTCCTCTTAAAGCAGCAATACAGTGACGGCCACTGGGATACGAGAAAAGAGGTCGCGCCGAGCGATATCAACGATACCTGCTTCGCGCTCCTCTTTCTCCGAAGGGGGACCGTCCCGATCGG
>CAYRLD010000064.1:0-4776 GCA_964424925.1 uncultured Planctomycetales bacterium | reverse complement strand
CGGGGCCACCCATCGCGGGCATTTGGATCTGAATGCATTCTTCCCGTGTGAGTCCCGAGGTCAGGATCCATTTTTCCACGTTCTGATTGTGGTCTTTGCCGACACAGAAATGGTTCTCTTTTTCCGCCAGGCGGTTCACGAGATCCTCATGGCCCGACTTCGAAATCAGATACGCCAGGGCGCAGAGAGCCCCGTTGGGGCCCAATATCCGGTGGGTGAGAATCCGGTTCGGGTCAAAATGGGGATCTTTCCTGGAAATCGCTACGGCATCTGTTTGTCCGAAAGGGAATACCCTTCTCTTGTAGTATTCCCAGAGACTTTCGAGGATCTCTTTCCGTTCTCGCTTCAAGTGGGAATATACCTCTTCTTCTGTGGGAGTTGTTTCTTCGAGTGGGGTTCCTGTTTTCTGGGCTGCTCCCGCCCAGGCGATGACACCCGAAAAGAAAAAGGTAGTGATTCCCAGCGCCATCCCGGCCATCAATTTCAGGACAAAACACTTCTCATCATCATTCTCCTTACTCGTCTAAGCTTCATTATTGACGCAGGAGGAGAGGGGTAGGTTCAGAGAAAAAGGGAAAAATTAATTGAGCAGTTTCTCGAGCGCTTTTCCCGAGCGGCTGTTGAGGACATGTTTCTTCTCAACCCATGCGCGGCGTGCGGTGCCGATGCCGTACCGAATATCTCCCAAGCCATCGGTGCTGTGCGCATCGGGGTTGATCGAAAGAAGGACGCCCGCTTCTTTCGCTTTTCTCGCCCAGATCGAGTCGAGGTCGAGGCGGTTCGGGTTGGCGTTAATTTCGATCACCTTGCCATGTTCCTTTGCGGCTTCAATGACGCGGTTGAGGTCGATCTGAAACGGTTCGCGATTGAGGAGTAGTCTTCCGGTCGCATGGCCATACATCGTCATCTTCGGATGCGCGATCGCTTTGCAGACCCGGTCGGTCATCTCTTTCTCACTCATATTGAACTGGGAGTGGATTGAGGCGATGATGAAGTCGAGTTTCTCAAGCCACTCGTCGTTTAGGTCGATCGAACCATCCGGAAGAATGTCGCACTCCATTCCGTGGTAGATCCGGAAGCCTTTCGTTTTCTTGTTGAGCGCTTCTACTTCTTCGTGTTGCCGGGCGAGGCGGACTTCGTCGAGACCGTTGGCATAAGGGGCGGCTTGGCTGTGATCCGATAGGCCCATGTATTTTAGTCCCATCGATTTGGCTTTCTCGACCATCTCTTCGAGCGAGGCGGTTCCGTCGCTCCAAGTCGTATGGCTATGAAAGATCCCAACGAGATCCTTCTCTTCGACTAATTCGGGAAGTGTGTCATTTTCGGCCGCTTCGATCTCTCCGGTGCCTTCCCGCATTTCCGGCGGAACGTAGGCAAGTTTGAGCCGTTTGTAGAAAGCCTCTTCATCCGGCGTGGAGAGTTTCTTCTCGCCTTTGAAGATCCCGTACTCATTGATTTTCATTCCCATCTTTTGTGCGCGCTGGCGGAGGAGGACGTTGTGCTCCTTGCTTCCGGTAAAGTAAGCGAGGGCGGATGCGAATTCAGAATCTTGTACGACGCGCAGGTCGATCTGCAGTCCGTTGCGCAACCGGACGCTCGACTTTGTTTTTCCGGCGGCGATCACCGAGTCGATCTCTTCGGCAGCGAGAAAGTGTTCCATTACCTTTTCGGGGTTTTTCGAAGAGGCGAGGAGGTCGACATCTTTGACGACCTCTTTTGAACGGCGAATACTTCCGGCCAGTTCTGCCCGTAGAACATCGGGGCAATCCCGGACCGATTGGAGTAGCTTCATCGCTTGCGGCCAGGCATCACCGAGGCGAAATTTTCCAGCATGCTTTTGAAGGAAGGTGATTCCTTCCAGAATTTTTTCTTGTGTCTTTTTCCCGAATCCTTTCAGCGAGGAGAGTTTGTCCTCCTTGCATGCTTCTTCGAGAGTTTTGAGCGTTGAGATCTCTTGTTCTTTCCAGAGGGTGTGTACTTTTTTGGGTCCAAGCGAAGGGACGCGGAGCATCTCGAGGATGCCAGGAGGAACGCTTTTCTTTAACTCTTCGAGATAGGCGAGTTTTCCGGTCTCGACCAGTTCGGTGATTTTTTCTTCGAGCGCTTTGCCGATGCCGGGGAGGTCTCCGAGGGACTTGTCGGCGACCAGTTCCGAAACGGGGGTGCTCTCGGTTCGGATCGTTCGGGCGCCGTTGGTATGCGCCCGCACTTTGAAGGGGTTTTCTCCCAAGACTTCCATGATCTTGCCGACCGTTTCGAGGGTGTCGGCAACCTGGTTGTTGTTCACGGATCCCGCTCGTGACAGTGGGAACAGGAGTTGTCGAGTTGCCGAAACCGTTCTTCATTCCAGGGAACGGTATAGAGACTGTTGACCGTCTCCAGAAATTCCTGAAAGTATTGTTCAATTCCCTCTTCAAAATCGCTTGGGCGATTGTTTCGAGCAATCTCGGCATTCTTTTTGATTTTGTCGAGTTCGCGTCGTGCGAGATTATCGGTCGTTATGTATTCGAGTTCGTCCAGACTGTTCTGCATCCGGGTCATATGTTCAAGATAAATCCCGAAAAGCTCTTCGTCATCTTTCTGGGGAGGCGTACTGACGCATCCGACGAGGAGGAGAATCAGTCCTGTTCCAGCGATATGTCTCATCGCATCGAATGGTATCAGTCATTTCGACTTTGCGGGAGCAAAAAAAAACATGGGCTTCCGTTTCCGGAAGCCCACAGATAGGAGAGGGGTAAATGGGTTTGTGCATAAAGAGTTTCGGCGAGGATGGGGGGAATCTTTATAGGGAAAAGGATCGGAAAAAAGATTTTTTGGGAAAGGCTCTTAGAACTCGATTTGAGCGCCCGAAACAAAAAGAGAAGTTTCCGATTCTTCGGCGATTTGATCAAAAAATTCGGAATGGAGGACGGCTCCGGTCACGAAAAGGGTGACCGAATCGTTCATGTGATGTTCGAGTGTCAAATCGATCTCCGTTCCGAGATCTTGGCTTGGGGCGAGAGCGAATCCAGTGGAGTTTCGGACCTTTTCGAGAAAGTGGAAGTAGCCGATATCGAAACGGAGGGTGGAGTGTTCAAAAATGTCGACGGTTGCGGAGAGTCGAATCGAGGAGACGTTGGTATCGATGTCGAGCCCGAGAGAGGCGCTTTCGATAATTGCGAACTGGTTGATATCTTCATACGACTGAAAGGTTTTGTCTTTCTGGTCGAAGGGGTCCTCATCCCCCGATCTCATCGTATAGGATCCCTCGACGGTCCACCCATCCCCATACCACGCGGCTCCAATCGCCAGAGCGGTCGCCGCACGGTCGTTTGTTTCATCGAGACTCCCGAACTGCCAGTAGAACTCGAAGAAGAGCTCCAGGGAGCGGCTTTGCGTCAGGTAGTGGTCGAGTGCGAAGCCAATTGTATAGATTTCTCGATCGGAGCCTTCTCCGGTTACGAGGGTTGAGACGAGGTTCCAGGCGGTCCTTTCGCTCAAGAGGCCGTTGAGGAAGATCCCGTACATGGATTCATCACTCGTGGTCGAACCTTCTCCGATGACCGTTCCCGCCCAGAATTCGATTTCGATCGCAAGATGGGGGTTGTAGAGAAGGGAGACCCCCATCGGGACGAAGTAGTCCCGGTCGGCCGTATTTCGGACGAAGGTGGAGGTTCCGGCGAAGAAGGATTCCGAGGTAGGGGTGCCGAGAAAAAAGGGCTCTCTGCCCGGGCGGAGGCTATATGCGAAGTCCTGTGTGCCGAACCGGAGTTGGAGTTCCGGCATCAGAAAGTTTTCGAAATGAACGTAGAGTTCTTCTATCAGGATGTTCTCGGAAAGATCGCTGTCCATTTCAATATCGTCCCCGTCTTTCCAAGCAGGTTTCTTAAGTCCAATCCCGGCGCGAATCTCTTTTCCGAGATCCGCTTCGAGGGAGAGTTCCAGCTCGCTGCGGAAGAGACTTTCTGATTGAACGGTGACGGGGGTGTTTAATGCGGCGCGAACTTTCGGGATCGGTCGGGTTCGATGGAGGTATTCGATTCTCGAAGAGCCGGTGATGGTGATCGGAATCTCCTCTTGGGGGGTGACATCGACCTGTAGCATTGCGGCGAGGAGTAACCAATTCATTGGGGGGGAGTGTATCGGCTCTGCCGGGAAAGGAAAAGGGTGTGGGGATAAAAAAAAGAGCCCTCCAAGTGGAGGACTCTTCAATTTTATACCCCTTCTACATGGACCTTTGACTGCTGACCCGGTCCTGCTCCGGGAACGGCTCAATCTTCTTTTACTACCCGCCTTCGGTTTCCCTCTGGCGCTGCCCCAAAAATAGGGACGGCCGACGGACTTCGGTTTTTGAAGAGCGCATACAGATCTCCGCTCAAACCGAACCTGACTCGGCGAACATGGTACATATCGGCGGAGGGTGTGGGAGCCTTGAGTGAAAAGTGTAAAATATATGTTATAAAATTGTTGAAACTATGGGGGAGTGTGAAAAGGGCGGGTGGAATTAAAAACGAAAGCTTGTGCCGACCGTGGTCAGCCAGGCGGACTCTTCTCCCTCAGAAGTGAATTGTGCAAGCACCTCAGAGGCGAAAAGGGCGGAGACCCCTGCATGCAGTTGAATCGCTTCTGAGAGGTTGTAGGAGGCGTGGAGGTCCCATTCGATTCCGAGATCTCTCGAGCGGGAAGAGATGTTGAATTGCGGGTCGGGGAAGAGGGGGACTCGATGTTCGAGGGTGAAGTAGTGGATGCGGGTTTCGAGTTGGATGGGATTCCTGTTGCGGGAGAATTTCCACAAAT
>CAYRLD010000063.1:5236-9393 GCA_964424925.1 uncultured Planctomycetales bacterium | reverse complement strand
GAGAGATCCTCTAGATTTTCGACGAACATAATTCCTCCGGTTATCGAACCGCGTCATGCTACCCGAGCCGATTCAACGCTGTCCATCTTTAGGGATCGGAAGAAAGAGCTTCCCCCGCCTCCTTCGGAATACGAGCCCGATTGAATTCGGAAAGATCGATCACCACCGCAGGAGTCTCCGCCCCCTTTCGGACCTCCACGCGAAGAAGTTCTTTCCCCGACCGACTCACATAAAAGAGAACTCCATTTTTTGCCTTTGTCCAATCAATCATGCTCCCCCAAAGCGGCATGCCGGAAGATTCGAACGCCTCTTTTACATTCTCTTTTCCCGCAGAGGCGACATAAATATCGACCGTGGTCTTTCCAATCCGGCCGGACTTCTCCTTCTTCATTCCGCCTGCATTCTTTGCGAGCTTCGTAACAAAGGCGCGTGGGTCACGAAACTTATCCAGATTCTTCAAGGTCTGCCCTCTCGCCTTCTTCCATTCGCCCCCATCGATCCGCGCCAACACTTTTGCTCCCTTCCTGACTACCTCGCCCTGCTCTCCTTTTAACCAAAGAATCTCTCCGGAAAGCACCCCTTCCAGTTCCAAATCCCCCCCTTTTTTTCGAATCTGCAACTGAAAGGAAAAACTCTTCGCCTGATCGAGTTTCTGGACAGCCTTCTCCACCTCGGCAGATTTGTCCTGAAAAAGAGAAAAGCAAAGCAGAAGAATAAGTTCCATAGATTGACCCCTTAATTGATCTCGATACAATCTTACCCCATGATTCGGAAAATCGGCACCGTCCTAGAAATGATTAAAATTCAGCATTCAATCTTTGCCCTCCCCTGGGCATTTCTTGGCGCGCTTTACGCCCTGGAAAAAGTCCCAGCAATAGAACCCCTCCTTTGGATCCTACTTGCCATGGTCACCGCACGAGCCGCCGCTATGACCTTCAATCGAATTCTCGACGCAAAGATTGACGCGAAAAACCCACGAACCCAGAACCGCGCCATCCCTCAAAAGAAAATTACGAAAACATTCGCGGGAGGGTTCACCCTCCTGATGATAATCCTCTTTCTTTTTTCCGCCTATCAATTGAACGACCTCTGCTTCAAGCTAGCCCCGATCGCCCTTCTGGTGACCCTCGGATACTCCTACACCAAGCGGTTTACCCGCTTCTGTCACTTCATTTTAGGCATTTCGCTCTCCATGGCGCCGATCGGAGCGTGGCTCGCTGTTCGACCCGAGTGGCATCCGACCCCCCTCCTTTTCGGATTGGCAACCCTACTTTGGATCGCAGGGGCGGATATCCTCTATGCCTGTGAAGACTTTGATTTTGATCAAAATAACAAGATCCGATCGATCCCAGCCGCAATAGGCATTCGAAACGGGATGATCCTCTCGGCTTTCTGCCATATAGGAACCATCGGGGCCCTGATCACCGTCGGAATCATGGGAAAAATGGGACCGGTCTTCCACGCTGGAGTCGGGGCGATCGCCCTCATGCTTACGTATGAGCATTGGATTGTCCGACCAGATGACCTGCGTCGGGTCAATCAAGCATTCTTTCATGTTAATGGAATCATCAGCATCGCGATCCTTTTCATTGGACTCGGGGATCTTTGGCAGAGAGGACTTCTGTGAAAAGAAACCTTTTTTCGCCTTTCTCCCCTCCGATGGAATATAATCATGGGACGCAACGACCTTCAAAATGAAAGTCTACATTATCGGTTCCGGCCGCCGTCTTGCGGAGATGGCAATGGCGCTCTCCCCTCGCGGGGAGAAAGCGCTGGTGCTGACCTGCGATGAAGCCACCTACAGGCTTTGCGTGGAAAGGCATGTCCCCACACGCTCCGTCGACATTACCTCTGTCAACCTCGCCGGAGTCGGAATCCAGGGAGGATCGGAAGATCTCATGCTCATTTCCGATCATGATGAAGCCCGCCTTTATGAAACGGTCAAAAACATTGCCAGCCAGACTCCCCCGGAACATGTTCTGGTTCTTACCCCAGACTCTTCAAAGCAATTAGAGAAGGATTTTCCGGCCTTCGTCTTTAAGAGTAATCAATCGGTCTACCGGCATGAATTACGGGAATTTATGCGTCGCCATCAGGCGGTCCAGAAGGTGAACTCCATTCGAGATATTCTCAAAGGAAATCGCAACCTACTCACCGTCGTCTGGGGAAATCCGGATCCAGATTCGATCTCTTGTTCACTCGCATTGCAGGAACTGACTCGAGATGATGTCGATGTCAGTGAAATCGCCTACACAGGTAACTTTACCCGACAAGAAAATCTTGCCATGAAACAGAACTTAAAGATCCCCATGAAGAAGCTATCTCCCGCTCTTCTGGAGGGGGACCCCACGATCGCAACCGTCGATGCACAGCCTTCCTTCTTTGCCGAAAATGGAACCCTCCCTTTTGATATCGTGATCGACCACCATCCCACGACACAGATGGATACGGTCCAATTCACCGATGTCCGCCCCACGTACGGATCCACCGCAACGATCTTTACGGAATACTTTCTCTACACCGGAAAGAAAATGTCCCGCCGACTCGCCACCGCGCTCTTCTATGGACTAAAGACAGACACAAATAATCTCACAAGAAAAGTACATGATGCCGATGTCGAAGCCTTCCGATATCTGAGAACCCGTGCCGATGAGAACATGATTCGAAATATCGAACTCTCCCAGATGCCGATGTCGACCCTCGACACATTTTCGATTGCCATATCCAATCGAAAAGTAATTCGAGATGTCGCCTTTTCCTATATTGGACACAGGGAAAATCCCGATGAGGCGGTCTACCTCGTCGACCTTTTCATCAAACTGAGTGGGATTACATGGGCGGTTGTCGCCTGTCGGACAGATGAAAAAATGGTGGTACTCTTCCGCACAGATGGACTTCGTCGTCATGCCGGAAAAATTGCGGAAGAGACTTTCCTTGATTACGGAACCGCCGGCGGGCACCGCACCATGGCCCGAGCAGAACTCCGTATTGAACGGGTGCAAGAAGAGGTAAACGGCCTCAACGACGTTGCCTTAGAACGATGGCTACTCGGCAAACTCTCCGTGCGATTGAAGGCCCTCAAAAAGGCGATATCCTAGCCCTCTTTAAAGACCAATGTAGGCTTGCTTTGCATAAGCACGCCACCGATTATCGAGGTCTTGAGGGGTCCATCCAAAAACCTTCTTAAAAGAGGACTCTCCATTATCCGTTGAGGCTCGGAGATCTTTACAGAACTCGATAAATTTTTCCCGATGATCAGACATCAGAAAATCGACGAGACTCCATGCCTTGACCGTTTCAGGGCCGCTAAACTCCGCAAAATTGGTGCACTTAAGGACCGCGTTAATATCGGGATCCTTCCCCTCTTTCACAAAGGTGCGGATGATAAAGGGCCAATCCTTCGGATCTTTGGAGGCCTTTCCCTCGCCGGTGCCAGACTTCGTTAAGTCGGCACAGGACCAAATGGCCGTCTCTTTCATTAATTTGGTGAAGTAAAGAGCCGTCCCTTCTGTCAACCAGATCGGTTTGTGACCGCCCGAAGGTTGCCCCACTGCAAAGTTATTCATTAAGGGCTGGATGGTGTAATGGATGACATAGTCCTGAAACGACGGTTGTTTTCGATCTCCCTGATAACACTCTTGAATCCCCCCGGAACTCATCCCGGCCATTTTTTTCGCGAACGCTTTCCTTTGGGGGCTTCCCGTGTGAAACCGATCTACGAAAGCCTCGTGTTGAGTTTTGTCCTTCAAAATACAGAATTCAATCTTATTCTCGCCGAAGAGATTTTCCTGTTCAAAAACATGATGCCAGATCGCATAGGCATGCTCGGCATGTTGAGCCAGATCTTCTAAATTCGACTTCGACATCTGGGGCGATTCCATGATGAAGTGTTCACTTTCGATTTTGGTAAAAGAGAGCCCCATCCCTTTCTCCGCTTCGGTCGGCTCTGTTCGAGGACTTCCCTTTGGTGCCTTGGAAAGACCCTCTTGCACTCTCTTTCGAAGATCCTTTTCGAAAGGAGAAATCCAACCCGACTTCCCCCGTTTTTCGTACCCGAGAGCTTTTCGAGCTTTACTATTGGAAGGATCAAATTCGACCGCCTGCTTATAGTGTTTCGTAGCCTCTTCCTCTAAGCCATTCTTCTTGCACCAGGCGGC
>CAYRLD010000063.1:1015-5226 GCA_964424925.1 uncultured Planctomycetales bacterium | reverse complement strand
GGCGAGCGATGAAAATTGTTTCGAATATTTCTTTCCGCTCGAAGTGCGCTTCTTTTCCCAACTATCCCGAACTCGTTTCGCATCCTTCCCGGATTTCTCATTCGACAGCTTCAGTTTGACGGTGGGGTCAAATTCCCAACCATCCGGGCCTTCGGTATAGCCCAATTTTTGATTGGCTAATTTACAGTCCGGATCCAGTTTCTTCGCAGCAAGATACTCTTCCCGGGCCCACTTGTGCATTTTGGAGGACCCAAGATACTTGCCGATGCTGGCCAGCGAAGCCGCTAGCCCCCGATTTACTTTGTATAATTTCTCTTCATACTCCGCATTTAGATCCTGTCCTGCCGATGCAGCCAAAAGAGATGCACATAGAATTCCAAAAAGAAGAACGCCCAACCGTTTCATAAGGCCTCCGAGAGGGTGAAAGTGAACTGGAAATATACTCTATAAATATACGACAGACACGGGCGAAGAGTTGACCTCCTTGTCGGAAATCCCCGCCCTTTTCGTACCCCTGATGAACGAACCGTGATATGATCTTCATTTCAACAACAAGATGCTAGAAGAAATTACCCAACTTCAGAAGGAAGGGCAGTACGAACGAGCCCTCAATTCCGCCAAGAAGGCCGCCATTGGCCACCTAAAGAGGAAGGAGGCCGATAAAGCGGCCGAGTTGCTTGCTCACTCTGGAGTAATCCTCTGCATTCTCAATCATCCCTCGAAAGCTCGAAGTTTTTCCTTAGAAGCGATCGACCTAAGTAGCCGCGGATCGCAACCCCTTCTGACCGCCTATTCTCGTTCCGTAGCCGCTCTGGCTCACATCCGACTGGGAGAACTCGAGAAAGCGGACCCGTTACTCGATATCGCCCTCGAAACCCTAAACAAATCTCCAGAGGATCCACGAACGATATCGGCCCAATTGGTTGCGGCAGAACTCTCTATCGTAAGGGAAGAGCTTGAGGAGGCCCGCATCTTCCTGAACGATGCTCTAAACTCCGCAAAAAAAATCGGGAGAGAAGACCTGCAAGCGGAAACACTTCTCGCCTTGGCGATTTGTGAAGAGCGGGACGAAAACTACCAAAAAGTTCTCGAACTTCTTCTCGAAGCAGAAGCCAAAATCGAAACCGACACCTACCCCTACAGCACCCTTCTCATCGAGGCCGTTCGATGCAAAGCGCACGCAGGGCGAAAGGAGGAGGAAAAATCGAAGGAAGCTCTCCAACGAATGGAGAAAGCCCTAGAACTGATCACGGCCACTTTAGGGCACGACCTCCGGGAAAGGTTCTTACAATCCCCTGTCGTACTTACGACCCATGGGAACGCCTCCGGATCTATGGGAAGTCTCTGGAAACCATCTGCGCCGAGACCCCGTTCTTCGATTCATCGGGAGGAGACCGCTAAAATTCCAGCTGCAAAGAACCTTCGCCCGATCCTCGACATCATCAAAAAAATCAATTCGGAACTCAACCTGAGAAAATTGATCACCATCATTCTCGATACGATGATCGAGTATTGTAATGCCGAAAGAGGAACGATCCTGATTTTCGAAGGGGAAAAGTTTAAAGTTGAAATCGCACGAAACCGGAAGAAAAAAGATCTGAAACGATTTCAGATGGGGCTTTCCAGGACCGTTCTTCGGCAAGTTCGAGACCGGGGACAAATGATTGTCTTAGAGGATGCACAAGAAACCCCCAACCTTCGCATTGCCGACAGTGTTCATGAACAGAGTCTTATGTCGGTCCTCTGCGTTCCTCTCCGTGTAAAATCACGCCTCGTCGGGGCGGTCTATCTGGACAACCAACATGTGACCTCGGCCTTTGGACAAGACCAGATCGAATATGCGGAAATCCTGACCGACCATGCCGCCGTTGCGATCGATAACGCCCTTCTGCACATCAAAGCGATTCATGATGGCCTCACAAGCCTGTTTAACCACTCGCATTTCGAGAAGAGGATCGATCACGAGGTGGCACGTGCACGACGACATGGACGCAACTGTGGCTTACTGATGCTCGATATCGATGACTTCAAGACGATCAACGATCGATACGGCCATGAAGCTGGAAATCAGATTCTTCGCGATGTCTCTACCTATATTGGTACAACAGTGCGAAATATTGATCTGGTTGCCCGTATACAGGAAAAGGATCCTGTTCCGGTAATTGCACGATATGGCGGTGATGAATTTGAGGTTTTACTTCCTGAAACGAACTTAGAAGGCCTCGCTTCCACGGCACAGCGAATCTTGGATGGATTGAGAGAGGAAAAATTTATTGTCGGAGGAAAGGAAATTCCGGTCGCCTTTTCCATCGGGGGAGCCCTCTTCCCTGACCATGCACCTGACGCACGGGAACTCGCCCTTCGTGCAGACGAAGCACTTTACCAGGCAAAAAGTCTGGGAAAAAACCGCTTCCACCTATTCGAAAACACAGAGGAAAAGTAGGGTCCCCTTATTCTTCGTCGGGTTGGGTTCCTTTGGAATTCGCGTACTCCTGGATCTGCCCCTGGGTTAGTTTCTTCTCTCCCCCACAGGCATCACAGGAACCGGGTTGCTCTTTACAGATCCGGCACGTTCCGCTCGCTTCACACTGCTTACATTCTTTTGCCGTTCCCTGAAAGATCAGTTGGCCTTCCCCGTTGCAATTGAAGCAGGACTGTTCCTTCTGTCCGAGAAGATCGCACGCCTTACACGTACCGGTCGCACCACAAAAACTACAGTCGACCGTATCCTTCCAGGTAAGAATAGCGCCACATTTTTTCCCCGAACACTTTTTCGCCCCGTAGTCGAGAGTCTTTCCACACGCCCCACAATACCCCCGAACCCCTCGAAGATCCTTATCCTGGGGACGAAGCGGGGTCGATCCGGTCAATTGAACTTCCCCTTGAGGGTTGCCACAAGCGGCGAGAAAAATCAGGGCGGGGATCAGGGCTCGTTTCATCATATTCTCCAATCTTGGTCGCAATAAGCAGACGCTATTTTTTCCGATCTTCCTTCAGGCATGAAAGGCATTTGGAAGAAGTTTCTCTAACGATAGACGTTTCACCTGTTTCCCCCCGGCCAAAAGGACTTCGAGACGAGGCCCAAATTCACGTAATACTTGCCGGCAGGCACCGCAGGGGGAGGTCAGTTTCCGTCCGGAAGTGACAATGGCCACACGGACAAAATCAGATTCCCCAGCTGCGATCGCAGCCCCGATCGCATTCCGTTCTGCACAGAGCGTAAGACCATATGAGGCATTTTCAACGTTACAGCCGGTGTATATATTTCCAGACTTAGTTTCGATAGCGGCCCCCACTCGAAACTTCGAGTACGGGGCGTACGCCTGCTTCATGACAGAACGGGCGGATCGAATGAGCTCTTCACTCATACAATTTTCTCCAGGAGCGCCTCGAGAAATCGAGCCAGATCTCCACTGGTCGCATTGGTCGTCTCGATCACTTCCTCATGAGAAAGGGGCGTTTGTGAAAGACCGGCGGCCATATTGGTGATACAAGAAAAGGCCAGAACCTTCATACCCGCATGGCGCGCAGCAATGACTTCAGGAACGGTCGACATGCCAACAACATCGGCACCCAATCGACGATAAGCGCGAATCTCCGCAGGAGTCTCGTACGAAGGCCCCGCCAAAGCGACATAAACTCCCTTCCGCAGTTTGATCTTCTCGGCTCGCGCAACTTGTGCCGCAATTTTTCTCAGTTGAGGGTCGTAGGTATCGGACATGTCCGGGAAACGGGGGCCGAGTTCTTCGAGGTTTTCCCCTCGCAGAGGATTTCCTCCCATGAAGTTGAGATGATCCTCGATCATCATTAACTCACCAGGGCGGAACTTCGAATTAACCGTTCCGGCAGCATTCGTAAGAACGATGGTCTCAACACCCAGTTCTGCAAGAACCCGTACAGGACGGACGATCTCCTGCATAGAATGGCCTTCATAATAGTGGCTCCGTCCCCGCAAGACCGCCACCTTCCCCACATGAAGAACCCCCGCATGACCTTCCACGCGGGACTTCGGAAAGTGAGGAATATTGTTATACCGGAGAGAGGTTCCCTTTCCATTCAACACATTGCCGAGACCGGAGCCCAGAACGACCCCGACTTTCGGGAACTTCCGAACCTTTTTCTGAATGGCTCGAACAGCGGAACGAATGGAGGATCTCTCGCGATCAGGTTGCGATGGCAAAGATTTCTCCTCCGAAAATGACCTTTCCATC
>CAYRLD010000063.1:0-1005 GCA_964424925.1 uncultured Planctomycetales bacterium | reverse complement strand
ATTTTTGCGCCCCGCTTTCCGTACTCATCAGAACGAGCCATCATCACGACACGATCCCCGGGACGAACCTGGCCACGGAAACGAACCTTGTCAATTCCGGCGAAGACGACAAGTCTGTTTCGAACCGATTCAACCGTCATTTTCCAGGCATATAAGGCAAGTTGCGCCGAAGCTTCAATCATGACAACACCGGGGAGAATTGGATTCCCAGGAAAGTGGCCTGGCACCCAAAACTCATCCTCCCGAGCATCTTTATACCCAACAATCAGCCCTCCGCCCCCACTTGCGTCAAACTTGACCACGCCATCAACGAGAAGCATGGCGCCGCGATGAGGAAGAACCTCTTCCAACCCCTTCTGATCGACCAGAAGGTTAGAAAAGTCGAGCGATTCAGGATCGATCCATGGTTGTGTAGCCATATCAGGAGACAATTCTACTGATGAGGGGTCGCGAGGCAAAGAAAAACGCCCCCAATCCAGCAAAGGATCGGAGGCGCTTCCAAAGATTAGATTGCTCTAGTAGGAAAACCGAGTGTCCTGATTCTGGGGAAGAATCTTCTCGATCCGTTTTTTTAGATCCCCTTTGGTCTTATCTTTAGGACACTGGAAGGGGCACTCGCCGCCCTTGGACTTCTTCTGAGGTGCCGCTTTCAAACCAGCCTCTTCTTCGTCTTCCTTCTCCTCTCTTTGGGGACCACGGCGAAAGCGGAATTCGAATCGATTGCCATTCTTCTCCATCCTTTCACGCCATTGTTCCCCTTTCTCAGAGGCTCTCTCCATGAGTTCTTTCATCTGTTCGGAAAGGCCTTCCCAATCCTGGGATTCAATCATTTCGAGAAGTTCCTCGGAGTCGATACCCATACCTTCGAGTCGTTCTTGCCAGTTGCCTCGATCCTGGAGCTGTTCGAGCCAAAGTTCTACCTGCTCGCCAAGACCTTCGAGATCCTGTTCTTCGAGCATCTTCCCAAACTCTTCCGGTAGTTCGAGCGAACGTCCCCGTTCCATA
>CAYRLD010000062.1:0-9468 GCA_964424925.1 uncultured Planctomycetales bacterium | reverse complement strand
CTGGGACCCGGAGTAGCCTCCCGCTACTCCGGTCCCAAGGGCCATATATTTTTTATAAACCCGTGGCAAGGAGGTCACGAGAATGAACAAGGCCGTTCTCGCAATCGTATTCCTGGCAGCCGCACCTCTTTCTGCTCAAACTGTCAAAGACTATGTAGAAATTGACGGTGCGAATGCGAACTATCTGCACGGGATCGGTGTTGTCATTGGCCTCAACGGAAACGGAGACTCTCCAAAAGGGGAATCCGCAATTCGGTTAAAGAACCTTCTTCAACACTTCAGCTCTCCGGAGCGCATGATCGACACGATCAATGCGAAGAATGCGGCGGTGGTTATGGTCACGGCCGAACTTCCTCCCTTTACAAAGAAGGGGGGGAAGATTGATGTCCGGGCGAGTGCGGTCGGGGATGCCAAATCCATTGTTGGTGGAATGCTCATGGCGACCGATCTTCGCAGTGTTGCCGGCCGGCGGGATCCTAATGTCTATGCCTACGCGAGTGGGCGGGTTGTCGGGCAAGGGGGGACTCAGTCTGGGAATCCCACCTCGGGATCGATTCCGAGGGGCGCGATCATTTACAAAGACGTTGCGTATAGTTTTGTTCAGGATGTTTTCTATCAGGACGTCTTCGGCAAGTCTCGGCAAGGGAAGGCGATTCGTCTGAATCTTCGGAAGACAAATCTGAGCGTGGCTAGTCAGCTCGCCTTTAAACTTAATGAACAGGCTCTCGTTGGTCGCCAGTTCGATTCAAACGGGGGAGAGGAAATCATTCGGCTGAAAGTGGCTCGTGCTCTCGATGGGGGGACGGTGGAAGTCATTATTCCTTCTCGGGCAGAGTATGAATTTGTTCGTCCAGCGGTTGACGGTATTTCGCCTTATCCAGGCTACTACGAAGATGCGGTTACCTGGGCCGACCATATTCTTAATTTGAACGTGACTCTCATCACGGGCGATCGGGCCATAATCGTAGTGAATGACACGACCAAGACGGTCTCCTGGACCGGGGTCGTCAAAGTTCGCCCCGGAAGAGTGGTTCTTCGTACCGGTGCGCGCATTACGATTTCTCAGGAATCTCTTTTTGGCGACATCATCGACAGTTTGAATCCTGCGATTCAGGGGCAAGAACTCATTGATGCGGTTCGTGTTTTGGAACAGGCGGGGCTCCTCTCCGCGGAGGTGCAGTCGCAATGATCCAAGACGTAGGCCGCGCTCCGAAAGCAACTCCCCAGCAACAGATGAAGCAGTTGCAGGAACTCGCTCATTCATTTGAGGGAATCTTTTTTCAGATGCTTCAGAAGTCGATGCGTTCGACCATCAAGTCGAGCGGGTTGATGGGTGGGGGGCAGGCCGAAGCGGTCTTTACCCAACTATTTGATGCTGAGGTCGCCGAACGGGGCGCGCAGCGCGGAAAGGGTACCGGTCTTGGAATCGCCGAATCGATCCTGAAAAAATATGGTCAGCGGATCATGAAGGGGGCAGCCCCGGAAAATTCGATCCGGGACTGGAAGGCGTAATGTTGACATCTCTTGCTGATCAACTTTACACCGCCATAGAGGAAGAGCGTCTCCTTGCAGAAGAACTCTACGGATATGGGCGTCAAAAAAAAGATGCCCTTGTTGCGGTGAAAACCTCCCTCGTAGATGAGCTGACGAAGAAAGAGCAGCGGATTCTTATGACCCTTGGCACGGCCGGAACCATTCGGATGAGGTTGACCTCCAAACTCGGAGAAATGGTCGGCTTGGCGACCCCTTCGGTTACGGATATTGCTCCTAAAATTGGTGAACCACACGCGACGCGTCTTCGCTCTTCTGCAGATCGGTTGAAAACCGTATTAACAGACCTCGCGAAAATCACAAAAACGAACCAGGTTCTGACGCAAGAATCGATCGGCTTCGTCAAAACCTTCTTTGGCCTTCTCGGATCCAACAGTCAGGAGAACGTCGGCTATTCTAAACCCGGCTACACTCCTCCTTCCTCCCCAGGTCGATTGATGATTGATGAGGTGGTCTAGATGGCGCTCTTGACCTCTCTCAATACGGCGATCAGTGGCTTGAATGCGGCGATGGCCGCGCTTCAGACGACCGGTCATAACATCGCAAATGCCTCTACCCCAGGGTATTCCCGTCAAAGAGTCAATCTTGCTCCCCGCCGGCCTCAGGATATGGTCAGTTACCAACTTGGTCGGGGCGTCGACGTCCGGAATGTTCAGCGGGTCGTCGATGTTGCGCTCGAAAGCCGATTGCGGGAAGCTTCTGCTGATCTTGGAGAGATAGGAACACGGAGCGATATGCTCCAGAGGGTGGAATCGCTTCTCAATGCGATGGACGACTCAAATCTTGGTGGTCAAATCTCAAGTTTCTTTAATTCGATTCAAGACTGGTCGGCTGCGCCGGACGATTCGTCGGCACGATCGACTGTTCTTCAGTCGGGTCAGACGCTGGCGGAAACGTTTCACTATTTTTCCGAACAGGTTCGCATTCTTCGCGAGCAGTCGAATGATGAAATTTCTGTTACCGTTGATGAAATCAATCGCTTGACCGGCGAGATTTCAGAACTTAACAGCAGCGCTCTTATGGCAGAAAAAGGGGGCCTTGATGCCGGAGCCGCAAACGATATTCGTGATCGACGGGATCTTCTTGCCCGTGAGTTGAGTGGACTGATCGGAGCGACCGCCCACGAAACGCAGACCGGGGAAATGAATGTCATGGTGGGCAGTGCCTTCCTCGTCTTTGGGCAGCAGGCGTATGATTTGACGACGAACGAAACGGTCGTCGATGGCCTTCTTGTCGAAACCCCGGTCTTTGCGAATGGCGCGGCAACCGTTTCCAATCCGGGTGGCACTCTGGGAGGGCTTGTCGACAGTCGGGATACCCTTCTTCGAAATATTCAGCAAGAAATGGATGTTCTTGCCCATTCGATGATCACCCAGTTCAACCAGGTTCAGTCGACCGGGCAGGGGCTAGAACGATTTGATTTTCTAACGAGCGCCGGTTCGATGTCGGATGCAACTCTCCCTGTTGCCATTGCCGGGACGGCGACCTCTCCATCAACCCGGACGAGCATCAACGATACTTCTCTCATTGGTGCGACGAATATTACGGGGCGTGAAGTGCTCATTCTCAGCGGGGAAAATATTCTCGAAAAGCGGGTGATTACCGATTTTGATTCGGTCAACGGAACGATTTTTTTTGATGGCGAACTTCCAGGGGATATGGCGATTCGGGATCAGTTTCAAATCAGCGAACTCGATTTTGCGATGACCAATGGAAGTTTTAACTTCGTAGTTACCAACGAGTTAAGCGGTTCTCAGCAGTCTTTCAATATCGAGGTTGATCTTGATGGAATCAATGGGGACGACACGACTCTCCAAGAGATTGTTGGTGAAATCAATACCGCTCTTCCTGGTTCGGCTTCGATTCAACCTGATGGTCGATTGAGGATCGATTCGCCAACACAGGATGTCCGGTTTCACTTCTCGAATGATACCAGTGGCTTTGTTGCCGCGATGGGATTGAATACTTTTTTCAATGGGTCGGATGCCGAGTCAATCGAGGTGAACAATGCTCTCTTTACCAATCCCAACCTTCTTTCACAGGGACAGTCAGCCAGTGAAGGGGACAACACAAACGTTCTTGCCTTTGCCACTTTACGGGCGGAAGGAGTTGTCAGTGGGCAGAGCTTCGAAGACTTTTACCACGCGATGGCGGGCGACCTCGGAAGTCAATCGCGCGAAATGCAGAACCGAACGGAGAACCAGGCCCTGATTGCGCAACAAATGGACAACCAGCGTCAGAGAGTTTCTGGTGTAAACGTGGATGAAGAAGCGGTCAAGATGTTGGAGTATCAACGGGCGTATCAAGCTTCGGCCCGTTTCATCTCGGTCGTGGATCAGGTCCTGGAGTCGCTTTTCAATGGAATCTAAAACGTTTTATAGGAAGAGGACGCCCGTCGTAGGGGCGTAGAGGAAAGATGGTATCGATTGGATCAAATCCGGGAATGTCGTTCGTCAGTTCGACCTTTTCCCGCGTCTCCTCGGTGCTCTCCCGGAACGTTTTTCTCGGAAACATGAGAAGCAACCAGGAGGATATGCTTCGGATTCAGGAGCAGTTGTCGACCGGACGCAGTATTCTTCGCCCTTCCGATGATCCGGTCGGGGCGCATAAAGTTCTCGACTTCAATCTTCGAATCAGCCGGGACGATCAATACATCCGAAATCTTGATGCCGGAACAGCGCGTCTGACCGTCTCTGATGGGACGACGGAAAACGCGAATGAAATTCTCAATCGTGCCCGGGAGATTCTCCTCCAGCAGGTGCAGAGTACGGCGACCACCCAAACCCGTGAAGCGGCCGCGAACGAAATTTCGACTCTTCTGGAAGAAGCGGTCAGTCTCGGCAATACCAAGATGCAGGGACGTCATATTTACGGGGGATCCCGTACCGAAAGCGAGCCTTTCGTTTTTGTGGGCGGATCGGTCGCTTTCCTTGGCAATACGAATGAATTCAAAACCGATGTTGCCGATGGGCTTCGCCTTTCGACCAATATCGATCCGGATAAGGCATTTGGCGTTTTTTCCGAAGGGATCGAAGGGCTGAATTTGGCTTCTGGAACAACGGGATATCTTCAAGCGGTCGATTTAAACCCCGCTTTAAGGGCGGAAACAAAACTGGATTCTCTGAATGAGGGAGAAGGTGTCCGCACGGGCTCTCTTCGAATCACCACATCTGCAGGGAATGCCATTGTTGATCTTGCCGGAGCGGAAAATGTTGGAGATATCCTTGATCGGATTAATGAGGTTAGTGGAACAACGGGGGTCACCGCCTCCATCGATAATCCTGTTTTTGGGAAAGCGTTGACCCTGACAGATATTGGGGGTGGAAATATTACCGTGGAAGAGGTGGGCGGCGGATTGGCCGCGGCTGACCTCGGAATTAAGGTAACGAATGGGGCTTCTTCTTTTACTGGCTCCGACCTCGATCCCAATATCACAAGTGAAACGGAAATGGGGATGCTCCTTTCCGGTGTAGGAATCGGAACCGCAGGAATGACAGTTTCCAACGTGACCGCTACCTCCTCTTTCAGTTCGACCTTTGATGTGGGCACTTTCGGTTCCTCGGTGACCGTTGGCGAGGTTCTCAATCAGATCAACAATGCGGGCCTCTTTGTCGATGCCCGGATCAGTGAAACGGGAACGGGAATCGATATTTTCTCCCGCCTTTCTGGTGGGCGATTAACGATATCGGAAAATGGCGGCTCGACCGCCTCGGAACTGGGACTCCTTTCTACGGCCGCGCGAGCGACTCTCGGGAATCTCAATAATGGACTCGGCGTTGGAACCGTCGAAGGGGATGATATCCGTATTACCAAAATGGACGGATCAGACCTCTTTCTGGATGTAGATGAATCGACCACCGTTCAGTCCCTGGTCGATGCGATCGATGCGGATCCTGGGCTCACGGCCACTTTGACCGCACTTGATGAAATCTTGATTACCGATACGACCAGTGGGACCGCTGGGAATCTGACCATCGATAATTTTAATGGAAGCTTTGCCGCAACCAACCTTGGCATTGTGGACTCCACGTCCGGCCAGATTGTTGGAATTCCGTTGGTCTTTGCTGGGGTTCAGCCGGTAGGGGTCTTCACCTCTCTCGTCCAACTACGAGACTCCCTGCTTGCGAATGATACGGTTGCGATCAACTCGTCTGGATCGATAATCGATGAATCACAGAAAAATTTACTCGAGACCCGAGCCCAGGCGGGATCCCGTCTGAGTAGTCTCGAACTTACGAAAAACAGAGTTCTGACGGAGAAATTAGAATTGGAGAGAATTGTGTCGGGGACCCGTGATATCGATTTTGCCGCGGCGGCGACCAAATTCCAGGTGCAGCAAACTGTTCTGGAATCTTCCCTTGCGGTCGCTTCCCGAATTTTACAGACAAGCATATTGAGCTACTTATGATGATACAGACAACGAGGTTTGGGGAAATTGAAGTCAAAGAGGAACAGATCTACAAGTTCCCTTCTGGAATTCTGGGCTTTCCCGATCTGCATGACTTTTTGATCTTTGCACCGAAGCCGGGGCCGTTCCAATGGCTCCAGTCGATTGAGATGGGTTCTCTCGCTTTTGTGGTGAGTGATCCTTCTCTCTTTTTTCCCGATTATCGCGTTTCGGTGCGCCCTCCGGAACTGGAATCGATCCAACTTTCGGATGTGAAGATGGGGGTCGTTCTGGTCATCTTGACCGTTGGGAAGGGGGGAGTCTCGGAGATCACCGCAAACCTGCAGGGACCCCTGGTTTTCAACAGTCATGCAAAGCGCGGCAAACAACTCGTGCTGGTTGATTCAGGGTACACAACAAAACATCCTTTGGTGACGGAATAACGATGCTGGTTCTTACACGTGCAATAAACGAAGCGATCATGATCGGCGAGAATATCGAGATCACGATTGTCGACGTGAAAGGCGACAAGGTTCGGATTGGAATCCGGGCCCCCCGGCAGACGCCGGTTCACCGGAAGGAAGTCTATTTGTCAATTAAACAGGCCAATATTGAAGCGGCCCAGGCTACGCCCGAATCCCTCGAGGGATTGAAGGGTTTGATGGATCGAAAAAGCCCGGGCAAAAAAGATCAGGAGGATTCTCATGGGGCTTCGGATTAATTCGAACATCTCCTCGTTGATTGCTTTGCGCAATCTCAATGCAACGGATAGTCGACAGGCGCGATCTTTTGAGAAATTAGCCACAGGGCTTCGGATCGTGCGACCACAGGATGATCCGACCGGTTTAGCTATTTCGGAATCGTTGCGTGCACAGACCAGAGCGTTACAGCAGGCGACTGAAAATGCCCGTTCAGCAGAAAATCTGATGAATACGGCCGATGCCGCTCTTTCGAACGTGAACGATCTTTTGAACAATGTTCGCCGATCTGTTCTGGCTTCTATGAACGATTCTATGTCCCCTGAGGCGATTTCTTCAGAACAGGACTTTGTCGATGAAGCAATCGAGACCCTCGGTAGGATTGCGAATACAACACGATTCGGGGAGATTCCCCTTCTTGATGGACGTGCCGGGTTTGATATGGAATCGATCGATGATTCGATTCGGGCGATCAATGCCGAAGAGGTTCGGTTTAATCCGGTAACCGAAGTGACCAATTTTTCCGTCGGAGTGACGACCTCGGCAACGCAAGCTTCCCTCTCTCTCACCGCTGGAGTAACCGGTGGGGATGCGATGATCGAAATCCAGGGGCCCGATGGTACGGCGACCGTGAGTCTGATGGATGGAGCGACTCTGACCGATCTGGCGAATGCGATCGATTCGGTTCGGGAGTTTACCGGGATCTACGCGTCAGGAACCGACATCTTTACCGAAGAGTACGGGTCAGAGTCTATGATCCGGATCCGAAATATTTCGGGATCGGGTACCGTAGGTGTCGGAATTGGAACGCTCCCTCCCGGGGGAGTCACGACCGCCCAAGGGGGCGATATCGAGGCGACCTTCATGGGGGAATCCTTTACGGGGAAGGGGAATCGTCTTTCCCTCGATACCGAAGGGTTTCGGGGTACGGTGGAACTGATGCCGGATACAGCAAGTGGGGCGGATTATACATTTTCGATCCGAAGATCCGGGCTTCTCCTGCAGATGGGGATTGAAGCTACTTTTGAAAGTCAGCTTACGGTTGGAATTTCGAGCATCAATCCGGATCATCTCGGTATTGCCGCGATAACGATCGGAGGCAAAGAGTTCGAAGGGCTTCTTTCGAGCCTTCATACCGGAGGCGGGAACGATCTCGCTATGAATCCCGAGAATGCCCTGCGAATTCTCGATCGAGCGATGAGCCAGATCAATGAGATTCGAGGTTCTCTCGGGTCGGTTTCCCAACATATTCTTCAACCGACCCAAAGATCAAACGAAGTTGCGATCGAAAACCTTACGGCAGCCGAATCTTCTTTGCGGGATCTCGACTTCGCTGCAGAGTCGGCGGAAATGGCTCGAAACCAGATTCTATTCCAGGCTGGGACCTCTGTCCTCTCAGCCGCATCCACGTTACCACAAACGGTTTTAGAACTTTTGAAGTAACCCATATTCGTTTTTTGAAATGAAAGAGTTTTTTTTCGTTCAGGTTTTCTTCCACCTGCGACGATACCGTCTTATGGTTAGCCGAGCGTGGCTTGTTCATTTCTAAAAGGAGGTGCTGGTAAAGGACTGTTGATTAAGGGCGACCCCGACGCATCGGGGACGGCGTGTGGAATGACGCCGGCGGGAAACCTCTGATGGGGATCTGAGGAAGAACGCAGAATCATTCCGGGGGATCGAGATATGGCACTCCCGGGCCGTATCGATCCCGTGTGAACAAGGACGTTTACACGGACGACTTTGCTTAGGCAAGGTCGCCCACTTCGTCAAGGAGGATGAAGATGGGACTGAGAATCAACACCAATATCAGTTCGATTACAGCTTTACGGGTTCTGAAACAGAACCAAACGAAACAGGCAAGTTCACTAGAAAGACTCTCCACCGGACTTCGGATCAATCGCGGTTCAGATGATCCATCAGGTCTGGTCATTTCCGAGCAGTTGCGTTCCCAGTTGAAAGCGCTCGACCAGAGCATCAGCAACTCGCAGAATGCAACCAACCTTCTCAATGTCGCCGATGCGGCCCTGCAGGAGGTTTCCAATCTGCTCGTCGAGATCCAGACATCGATCACGTTTGCCCAGAACACCGGTGGATCAACGCCGGAACAGATTGCGGCCGAACAGGATGCAGTTGATCAAGCGATCAGTGCAATCGATCGAATCGCGACAACCACAAGATATGCAGACCGCCCTCTCTTGAATGGGCAGGCGGCTTTTCAGACAAGCGGAAATGTGCCGGACTTCTTTGATGATGTAAACATCAAGTCGGTTGCATTTGCGAACAATACATTTGAGCGGACACTCGATGTTCAAGCTCAGGTCAATCCACAGCGTGCGGAGATTCGAATCGCTGGTGCTCAGACTTCTGCTGGTGGTGGAGCCACCATTCGGATTTCAGGGGCACGAGGAACGGAAACGGTCGTTCTGAACGCAAATTCGGATCACCATGAAATCACAGCGGCTATCAATAGCGTTGCGGGACATACAGGTGTTTTCGCTAGCGCGTCGCCTGGTGCGGGTCCCCCCGCGACCGCAGGGAGAACGCTGTAATTGCCCGGCCGTTCGGCCCGCATGGTGTATTTGATCACGTTGTCGTGATTCTGGTAGAGGCGGGTCATCGCGACCTCGACCTTCTCATCGCGGAACTCCTTGTGGCTGTACCACCAGGCCCAGCGCCACCCCCGCCCCCGCTGCTCGCGGACCGCTTCAAATCCGGAGGGCATCGGAACCTCGAGCATCAGATACTCATAGGTACGATCCCCCTTGATCCGACAGGTCACCTCAATCTCTTCGCCCGAGCGGACCGTAACCCCTTCGGGGAGTTCCTCGAGAA
>CAYRLD010000061.1:0-9539 GCA_964424925.1 uncultured Planctomycetales bacterium | reverse complement strand
CTTGGTCCACCCAGAAATCAACTTTTGGTTCAAAGGAATCTCGATCGGACTGTTATTCCGAAAAGAATCTTTACGATTGAAGAGTTCTTCTGCCTCGATCCCAGCACGTGCAATTTGGTAGGGATTTTTCCGCCATATCTTGAATTGCGATCCTCCTTGTAGGGCTCTATTTGTTTGGCTGATGTATTGCTTTTGAATTCGATGTTGGCTTCCTTTTTTGATCCTTCTGTAAACGGCTCGGTAAGACTCTTTCGATTGGCACCGATTCAAATAGGATTTGCAAAATCGAAAGGCGCCTGTACTTCTCCCGGTGATTTGAAAAGTCTGAATCAATTTCTCTAAATTTTTCTCTTTGGCCCTTTCTGGAAACCACGATAGGTACCAAATGGTAGATAGGTCCAATATGTGCAGTTCGTCTCCTGAAACGAGAATATTGTTCCCGTGAAGGTCCCTGTGGCAGATACCGGCTTGGTGCATACGATGGACAATTTCCGATAATTTTTGGATGAGATGATTCATTTTTGTTGGGGAGAGAGAGCGATCGGTAAGGATTTCTGTTAAGGATTTTGCATCCTCTACTTCTTCCATCAAAAGTGCGGACGATTTTATCCAATTCCCTTCCCTTTTCTCTCCATAAGCAATTCCCTGGACGGTTCCTACTCCCATTTTTTTTAGTTGTTTGGCGGCCGCCCATTCTTTTCCTGCGTGAGAGGTGGAGAGCCTCTCCTTTACCTTTTGAGAAAAACGAGGATCGTCATAGATCTTGATGACTTTTCGCTTCGAGGTTGAGATCTCAAAAATAGACCGATATTTGTTCTTTTTTAATTCTTTTCGATTTGGATGGGAAAGGATGGAGGGTAACTCTTCGAGGATGTTTTCGTCGTCAGCAAACCAGTGGACCCCTTCGATTACTTTTTGGTGCGGAGGTCTATTCATAATGATTCCTCCCACAAATTTCGAACGGTAGAGACGTAATGTTTATAGGAAAATCTTTTCTCCGCCGATAAGCGAGCTTCTTGTTTCATGTCGGCAAGTTTTTGGGGGGAGGAACCCAATTCTATAAGAGCGTTCGCAATATTTTCTGTTGTATCATCAATAACCCTCCCCGTCTTTCCCTCTTCTATCAAGGTAGGAAGTATTCCTCGGTCAGAACTAACAACCGGTATCCCTGAAGAGAGCGCTTCGCGAACGGCCCTGCAGGTTCCATCCGACCCCGGAACAAGGAAGACCTTCACATCGAAGGTTTGTAATGCGGTTCGATAATCTTCGCCAGAACGGTATCCTGCAAAGAGAACCGTATTTTCTAACCCCAATTTACGAACCGGTTCCTGGGCAACCTTTTCTTGATGTGTTCCCCGGCCAATAATAATGAATCGGAATTGGGGAATTTGGTTTGCCACGATTCGAACCGCATCGAGGAGGGGCCCAAATCTTCGATGGGTTTGCATGCGAGCAACAATGCCTACAACGTATGCCTCTTTGGGTATTCCCATCTGTTCCCGGTACCGTCGTTGATCTTCTCCCGTGGGAGGAGAAAACCGTTCTGTATCGATGGGTGGGTCTACCAGGCGGATCCTGTCTTTGGGGAGCGAGAATATTCCATTGTGCAATTGCTGGCGAACGGACTGGGTGAAACAGATGGCCCCGGTACAGTTTTTAGAAAATGATTTTCGGTTTCGCCAGGTCGGTTTCATAGGGACCCCATCATAAACGGTTCGAATGATGGGGATGTGTTTTGAGTTCTTCTTCCGGGCTGCAAGGGCTGCTCCAGCGATAAGGTGGTCATTGGGCAGGTGGCAGTGAATTAAATCAACCGGATTTGTCTGCAGATATCGAGCGAGAATTCGACTATCAAGGTGTGCTCGAATCGGGTTGTAATGTTTTTGAAGTCGTAGTCCGTCTACTTGAACCAAGCGAGCATTCTTTTCTTTCGCTAGATCCCGTAACCAACTTGGATCTTTTGGGTGATAGGCGGGTAGAAAGTGGCATTCCAGATCCGAAGCCGAATTTTCCAAAGCCAAAGCTGTATCGAGAGCGAGTTCGGCCGGACCGGTTGCTTTGTGGTTCGCAAATAGATGGAGCGCCTTGATCATGGGTCGATACCATACCGATCTCTCGGTGAGATCTCAATCCCACTATTTCTTCGGGTGGTATTTTTCTGGGAAATCTTTCGAAATCCAGACCGGAAGATTCTGAGTTTCCGCTAGGGCCCCTTCTGAGAGAGGAATTCCCCACAGTTGGAAAAAGGGCGCTAAATTCTTCCCTACTTGCCGGGACATTCTAATCATCCATTGATCCCGTTTTTCTCCGTCGGTTTTCGGACGTTTGTTTTTAGGTAAGGAGAGATAGTCCCGGAACACTTTTCGAAAAGGGTCCCATCCGAATTCTTGTTGTATTTGGATATACATGACCAGGGCGAGGAAAGGGTCACTTTTCCATACGGAAAAATCGGGATTATCGAAATCCATTTTTTTCATTAATTTTTGGCGGAAGGCTTTTGTGGATCGATCTTGGGTACCGGTAGGGATATCACAAAAATATTCAAATACGTACAAAGAGAATAGGTTTACGGTAACTTCTCCTGTGCCCCCAAACGTCCAATCTCCATTCTGATGGTTATGCCCCAATTCATGGAAAAAGCCCCAATTCCCTTTTCGGAGGTGAGCAACATCAACGAGGTTTGTGATTTGATCGAGGTGCGTCATGATGGGGTAGCCCGAATGCATATAGCCGGCAGAGATTTGCACATCAGGAACGATTCTAGCGGGTCGATCCTTGGCGCATGATTTACCGGCCAGCTCTTTTTCCAAATCCATAATTCTGTCCCACGCTTCGGCAACTTTGTCAGGGGCGTCTAGGCTCCGGATCACATGGGAAGGGACGGTCACGATCATTTTTTGTGATCCAATCTCCGCCCAAGGACCTGGGTAGTGTCGAATCGTTTTCTTCCATTCTTTCAGGTCGGTCTGTCCATGGAGATAAAGCGGGGCCTGAACGGCTCCCTTAATCGAGATCGTGATGATTCCCTCTGCTCCATTCCTAGGGGCAACAAGGTAAATGAGTCCTCCAAAAGGATTGGACCATTGGGTATTAATTGTATTCAAAGGGGCTTCATTTGTGATTTGAGGTGCCCTCCACCACGAATCCTTTTTCCATAATGCATCTTTGTGGCTACCGATCCGTATGTGTAATCCTAGATCTGGTCCTCCAGGAGGGAGGCTGATTGAAATCACTTTTCCAGGAATCGCGTAAAGACCGGTACTATGCCAACCCGGTACGCTGGTATTTATGGAAAGGTTCTTTCTGACCCGTTTTGCCTTGGATGGGACCTTTCCAGGGAAGGTGGTCGAAGCTGGATGCGCTTTCCTCTTTTCGGGAGGGAGTTTTTTCGCCGTAATCAGTTCCCAAGTAAGCAGAAGCCTTTCGAGCGGGTGATCAAGCCCAAGTCCTGACTCTTTTGTGGGGATCAATCTGCTTCGAGTCTTTGACTTTAATATTTTTCCAAGCATCGCGAGAAGGAGTTTATCTTCCGAAGGGATCGATCGTAGCGCGAGGGAGAGGGTTCCTAAGGCTTGGGCCCGATCTTGATTATCTAATGTAGTCCCCGATACAAAGTGTGAAAGTGCTTTATTGGCTTGCGTGAATGCAGAGGGGATCTTCCCCGTCTTAAATCCTTTCGGATTGGTTTTATCAAGGTATCCTGATGCCCAGACGATGCCGGCTTTGGAGAGAAGCTTATTCCCCGGATGCTCGGTGACAAGGTCTTTTCCTGGATTGAGTTGGCTCCACCCCCATCCCAGCCCTGCCGTGATGAATCCCCCCCCTTTTTGGATGAATCGTGAAATGGAACCGTAGTCGGCATCTTTTTTGATGTAATGGCAGTCTGATATGAGTACGTGAATGGAAGGCAAATTAGAAAGGGGGTTTTCGATGACGGTGAAATTCTTTTGATGAAGAAAAGTAGCCAAGCCTGAGTTGTTCAGGACCCCGATGGTAAGCTTCTTCCGGTCTTTCTTGGTCCACCTCACACAATTGGATACTAAATGGCGGATGTTCTTATTGGCAGATGTGAGATATCCCCCATGTCCAAAAGCAACCACCCTTCCTCGACCATATTTCCCAGCGACCACGAGTGGGTGTTGAAGGCTTCCTGATTTCCCTAAAATGACCGGAAATGTATTCTCGCCGAAGGAACATAACGGGCCGGGAACCCCCATTTGTTGAATGGTTCCGACCCCTTCTGTCAGAAAGCGAATATCCTGATCATTTCCCAAAGCAAGGGAACTGGGGAAAAGAATTCCTATCAAAAATGTAATGGTTCGCAAGATTACCTCCTGATGTTGGTGTCCGCTTACTATAACAATGGAGAGAGGTGCCGGGTTTCATTGACATGGGAATTTGAGATGATAATAATCCCTCACGGTTTCAATTGATTCCATCATTCTTGATCCATTCGTATGTAACGAAATGGAAAGTGTATTAAAAAGGAGGTTTTTCCATGGAAGACCATTGCCACTCAAATCCTGCGACAGTTGTCGGTCAAGCGGCACCCGATTTTGATTTGCAGGGATATTTTAAGGGTGAATTGACCAATTTTAAGTTGTCCGATTATAAGGGCAAATGGGTTTACCTTCTCTTTTATCCTCTCGATTTTACCTTTGTCTGCCCAACGGAAGTCCTCGCTTTTTCGAGTATTGCAGCGCAACTCGAAAAAAAGAACTGCGCACTTTTGGGTATTTCCGTAGATTCTCAATTCACACATAAGGCTTGGGTAGAAACAAAACGGGACGCTGGTGGTTTAGGGGGGGCATTGAACTACCCACTCTTGTCTGATTTACAAGGTGCCGCGTCTTGGAGTTATGGAGTAAGCACAGAAGACGGTGTGGCGCTTCGTGGGCTCTTCCTGATCGATCCGGAAGGGGTTGTCATGCATTCCACGATTAACAACCTCCCTGTGGGTCGAAATGCTTCTGAAGCGGTGCGTACGCTCGATGCTTTCCAATTTGTCGCTTCCAATGCAGGTCAGGTTTGTCCCGCAAACTGGAGCGAAGGCGAAGATTCTATGGATGCAAATCCAGATGGCATGAGAGATTACCTAACCAGTCACGAATAAGGTTATTTGAGCCCAAACAGGTTCCTAACGGGCCTGTTTGGGCATTTTCCCCCTCCTCTTTCAAACCAAATATTTTCCCGATATATTTTTTTCTCCTTGATATCATGCATTAAAGATGTATAATAACCATAGATTAAGTAATAAAATTAATTAAAGGAGTAGGAATATGACCTATCAAAATACGATGTTAGAACCAGACACACGGATTTATATATGCCCTGGTGAAGAAGACGCCCCAAAATCGGAAGATACAGGGGTGTATGTCCTTCCTGAAAGGGAATCGAATGGGGATTCTGAATTATTAGCGGCTGTTCAGGAATTATTAGAGCGAACTCGATTAATTGAGGCGAAAACGGATTGGATCCTTCGGAAAATGATGGTGGAAAAGAAACCGCAAAGTAGGAAAAAACGATACCGTCGGTATTAAAAAAAAGGCCCTTCCCTATCGGGAAGGGCCTTTTCTAAATATACAGTGCTTATTTAGAAAGAATGATCCGTTCTCCGGTTGTCAATTCTATTCCAAAAAGTGCATCTTGGGATGAATCTGTGATGAGGGCGTACCCGAGTCCCTCTTGGTATGCGATCCCATTCGCTTTTCTCAAGTAATTACCATATCCAACTTGAGGGCTACTGATCACCATTCGATTCCCACTGATAAGGTTTATTCCAAGAACGGAGGCCAAACCTGAATCCGTTATAAGAATCCGGTTATTCTTAAGATCAAGACTGATATCTGCAGGATACATGAGGTCGGGGCCGGATCCATTGTTGATATCAGAGTGGATGGTCCGGTATCCGGTGGTGAGGTCTACTTTCACGACCGCCGCAAGACTATCATCAACGACATATAATTTTCCTGTCGATGCATGAATTGCCATTCCTACGGGTCGGACGAAATTTACGGTTCCACTGCTACTACTGTCAGAGATCGCCGTTTTCTTACCGGTCGTTATGTTTACCCCTATGATCTGGGCCGAACCGCTCTGGCTGTCAGCAACGATCAACCGGTTATTTGAATCATCGACTTCTACGTGATTTGGATAGTGGATGGCCGGACCGGAATAGGTATTGTCCGAAAGAGTTGTCCGGTTTCCGGTTGCTAGTTCAACTTTGATAATTTTGTCCCCTGTTGAGTCGCAGACGTATGCGAATGTTCCATTCGAATCGATTGCGATCGACCGGGGGGAGCCGAAGGTTGCATCATAGGTCCCGGTTCCGTTGTTGTCGGATAGGATTGTTCTTGTTCCTGTATTTAGGTTAACGGAAAAGAGCGCGTCCCATCCCCCATCAATAACAAGGGCTCTCTTATTTGGGAGGTCTAATGCAACGTCATAATTCAGGTCGAATTTAAGTCCGTTGCCCAGAATTACCTGGGAAAGAATTGTCCGGTTCCCGTTTGATCGGTTCACCGCAATGAGGGCATCTTGTCCCGCGACAGAAACAAGGAATCGATTATTTGGGGCATCCAGAACAATCCCTTTCGGGGCAAGGAGGTCGGGACCTGTCCCGGTAGAGGCATCAGACAAAGCGGTACGAGTTCCATCCGAAAGGGAAACCTTCAAGAGTGCATTGAGGGTTGAATCGACTACGTACGCCTCATCAAGGTTCGTATCTACACAGAGATCTTCAGGATTTTTGAAATCCGTTCCTGGAGAACTGTTGTTGGCAAGATAGGTTCGGGTTCCGGTGCCGAGGTCGACCTGGATGAGAGAATCGCTCCCAGAATCTACAACGTAAAGAGTATTATTGTTGGCATCAAAATGGACACCTCGTGGAGTCTGAAAATCATTTCCGGTCGAGGCGTCATCGGAAAGGATCGTTCTATACCCGTTAGAGAGGTTTACGCCGAATACTGCATCCGCCCCTGCATCGGTGACGATCGCTCGGTTATTCGAAACATCATAAGCGATTCCCCTTGGGCTACTAAACGGGGCATCACCACTATTATTAACATTGTCAGAAATAACCGAAATTCCTCCGGTAGAAAGGGAAATGGCGATTAAGCGGTCTTTATAGTTATCGATGATCAGAACCCGGTTATTGCCGGAGTCGAATGCTACGTTACTGGGGCTGGAGAAGTTGTCATCCCCCCCATAACTGTAATCATCCGCGATCACAACACGATCCCCGGTAAGGGTATTCACGGCCACAACCGCATCCCCACCCGCATCAAGCATGAAAGCGGTATTGGTTGTTGCGTCGTAGGCGAGAGATTCGAGAGCCCCAAATACGCCCGGAGCCCGGGTAACTTCAAAATTCTCTGGGCGATTGTTCAGATTCCCACCATGATCCGTGGCGATTACTGAAAATTGATTTAATCCAGAAGCAAGCGAAACGGTCGCCGACCATGTTTGAAACCCATTGTTCGAAATCGCGTTCACCCCATTGATTTTGATCGATTGAATTCCCGTGTTATCCGAGGCCGTTCCCGTAATGAAAAGGGAAGCCGAATCTGTGAGAGAGGCTTGCGGAGGGAAAGTGACATTGACCGAAGGGGGCGTTGTATCGTTGGCGATATATACGATGTTGTTGTCATCCTCGGAATTGCTTGAACACCCAAGAGCGAAAGTTGCGGCAAAGGTAACCAATAATCCGACCCACGTACGACTGCTGAAATCCATCACTTTTCTCCCAATCTGTCTGTTCCTAAAACCCGCCCGGTGTCAAAACCGAGTTACCCATACCAAGCCCATATGGGCTTGGTATGGGTAGAACTATATCGCTGGTCGGTTGCGAGTGCAAGCCCCGATTCGTCTGTTTGACAGGAATTTCAGAAAAGAATACGCTTCCTCCTCGATGGCGGAAATTGATCCAATTTGTGGGATGACGGTAACGGTCAAGGAGGGAACTCCCTCTTTTGATTGGGAAGGCTGCACAACTTACTTCTGTTGTATTTCTTGTCGGAATAAGTTCGAGACCCAAAAAACGGGTAAAACTACGCTTCCTTCCCCTGGGATCCAATTTGGGGGTGGTCTCGCGGCTGCGATGAAGAAAAGCGTTCCCTCCGGCGCTTATTTCTGTCCGATGTGCCCAGAGGTATCGAGTCCCGTCCCCGCCGCCTGCCCTACCTGCGGCATGGCACTGGAGTCGGCCGATTCCGATGCGGATTCTTCGGGGGAACTCAAAGAGATGTCTTCCCGGTTCTGGGTTGCTCTGGTCCTAACCTTGCCTCTTTTCCTCTTTTCGATGGCGCCGATGATTCCGGGGTTTGAATTCAAAGGCCCCTTTACCGGGAAGACGGGGGCGATCCTTCAGTGGATCTTGGCGACGCCGGTCCTCTTCTGCTGCGGGTGGCCGTTTTTGGTTCGGGGCGTTGCCTCCATCAAAACAGGCGCTTATAACATGTTTACTCTGATCGCTCTGGGAACATCGGTTGCCTATTTTTATAGTGGGGTCGGGACGCTCTTCCCTGGAATTTTCCCCGAGGAACTTCTCTCCTCTGATGGCTCCGTCCCCGTCTATTTTGAAGCTTCCGCCGTTATTATCACGCTCGTTCTTCTCGGGCAAATTTTGGAACTTAACGCACGGGGGAAAACTTCTGAATCCATCCGGTCCCTTCTAGAGCTTTCTCCCGAAAAAGCAATTTTTGTGACACCGGATGGTGGGGAAATGGAGATCCCTCTTTCCGATGTGAATAAAGGGGACTCTCTGCGGATCAAACCGGGAGGAAAGGTTCCCGTTGACGGGACCGTTCTTGAGGGCACTTCGGATGTAGATGAATCGATGGTGACGGGGGAATCTTTACCCGTTTCTCGCTCTCCTGGGGGCCGGGTAATCGGGGGGACGATAAATAGTACAGGAACGCTCCTCATGGAAGCGACCCGTGTAGGCTCCGATACTCTTTTATCACGGATCGTCGAAAGCGTTAAAGAAGCTCAGAGATCCCGCGCGCCGATACAGAAGGTCGCCGACAGGGTCTCTTCCTGGTTTGTGCCTGCAGTGGTTCTTGTTTCGGTCATGGCTTTCGTCCTTTGGATGATCTTCGGTCCCACCCCTGCCCTTTCTCATGCGGTCGTTTGTGCAGTATCTGTCTTGATCATCGCTTGCCCCTGCGCGCTCGGGTTGGCGACCCCGATGTCAGTCATGGTCGGGATCGGTCAGGGCGCGAGCATGGGTGTACTTATCCGGGATGCGGAAGCCTTACAAGCATTTGAAAAGGTCGATACCGTAGTTCTCGACAAGACCGGCACGTTAACGGAAGGTCGTTTTCAAGTCGATTCCATTGAAGCTGCTTCTGGATTTACCGAGGGAATGCTCCTTTCTTATGCGGCTGCACTGGAATCAAATAGTGAACATCAAATCGCGAAAGGGATTTGTCGGGAATACAAAGGGGATTTACTTCCAGTTATCGATTTCATCGCCTCTCCAGGTCTAGGAATTGCCGGTACGGTTGAAAATCGGTCCATTTTTATCGGTAACCGGCGAT
>CAYRLD010000060.1:7877-9556 GCA_964424925.1 uncultured Planctomycetales bacterium | reverse complement strand
AAATCCAATTCCGGAGGCGTTGCGGTCGTTCCTCGACGGATCAAGGGGAGAAGATTTTTCTGGTCGATCATTCCGCTGGGGTAGTCGAGAATCGTAATCTCTTCCATCGCCTGAAGACTCTTCAGTTGCTCTTCATTCGGAATCAACTCCTGCGAAAGAGAGCGGAAAAAGATCCGGTTCCCCGCATTTTCGAGTTCCTGAAGGACCGGAACCAACGGCATCACCGCAAGATCGATCTCTTCTTTCGGATGGCCGAAGAACCGATCCTGGAACTGATCGACTTCGACATTAACCGCTTCCCCAAGTTTCGGAAGTTGCGTCTTTTCGTCCCCTTGAAGAAAGTAGAAACGCCCCTTCGAAACGCCGGCCACTACATGTTTATTCGTCACCAGGAAGGGAGCACTCCCCTCTTTGGTCTCATGGCTATAGATAAAACCGGTGCCGATCCCGAACTGGCCGTTGCGTTCCACAACAATCCGGGTGGTGGTCAAAAGAAGCTGTTCTAGTGGCGTTTGAAAATCCATCGATCGATCCTCTTGTTAAAAATACCCCAAGCGCCAAGATAGTATCCATCTCGGCACAAGGGGTCAATTGAAGAATCGAATCAGTTCTGGGGGTTACTCCGTTGGCGATAATAGACCCTTTCCAGGTCATCTTCGGGCCCAAAATAGGAATAGACCGTCCTCAGAATGGCATCCGTACCGAGATGGAACGTGTGAAACCGCAGTTCCGTGGTGGGATGATCCCCAATCGTTTCGAGATCGCTCCAGGAGTCCCCCCCGGTAAGAGAGTACACCCCCACAATATCCGCATTCGCATCTCCGGTCTCAAAGTCAAAATCCCGTTCATCCTTCCAAGAGAGCCAAACGAGGTTTTGCTCTGCGTTGTACATCAAAAATGGAAAACGGCTGCGAACATCGGTCATCTTCTGGAACGTCGAATAGGTCTCTCCTCCGTCGTCGGTATACGCATATCGAATTTCAACCTCAAACGGATCTTCCTTGGGCATCTCCATCATGGACACATGAACCCGACCATCTGCATCCACAAGACTCATCGGATCCCACTGTTTGTCCACCGTTTCACGAACAACCTTTTCTGTCCACGTCGCTCCTCCATCTTCGGAGAAAGCACCATAAATATCCCAGGTCGTTCCCGCCCGTTTATCCCTCCAGATGATCCCGAGAGAGTCGGAGGCGGTTCCACTGAAATCAAAACGAGCCCAAGCAGAGTGTTTTTGATCCGCCTTGCTCAAACGTTGCGGATTGTCCCACGTACTGCCTCGGTCGGGAGAGCGTATGTAGTAGATCTCTGCAATATCCCCAACAGAATTTGGATCTCCTTCATGAAAGGTAACATGGACTCGGTCATTGCGATCCACACTGATAATATTCCCCCCAACGTCTGCCTTGAGAAGAACCGCCTCTGACCAAGAACCGCCTCCATCATCGGAAGAAGAATAGTACACTCCCTCAGGAGACTGTCCCTCCCAGACAACATGCATCCGGTCCTCAGAGTCGATCGCCACGTTGGGTCCATACGATCCGAATCCGGAAGGGGTAAATTCCGTGGGTCCATCCCAACTCTCCCCTCCATCGGAAGAGCGCGCAAAATAGATTCCGAACCCATCGGCCTTTATCGTGTAGAACACAGTAACGACCCCATCTGAAGAGCGCGTA
>CAYRLD010000060.1:0-7867 GCA_964424925.1 uncultured Planctomycetales bacterium | reverse complement strand
GCAAACAGGACAGCAAGCCGGAAAAGGGCTGATCGCCGCCCCCTCCGCCACAAGCGAAAAGGGCGGGAATCAGTCCGGTTAAAACAAGAGCTACGGCCTTCTTCATCTTCATCTTCTCCTAAAAAGTCCGTTCTCCCGTTGCTTACGAATAAACCATCCAAGAAATATTGTGCTGAAAAAAATTTGTTTGTTCTGGAAAAAGAGGGCGCTATACTCCCCCCCAGATGAACGAAACGACCCCACGAGAGATTAAGCAGCACAGCGAAACCGAACTCGCCATCGTCTGGAAAGATGACCACACAAGTATCTATCCGGTTCGTCTCTTACGACTCGCCTGCCGGTGTGCCGGTTGTGTGGACGAGGCTTCGGGAGAAAAACTGCTTCGGGATGATTCGGTCCCAGAGAACATCAAACCGGTCCAACTAGAACCGACCGGGCGGTATGCGTACACCATCCACTGGACCGATGGGCATTCGACGGGAATTTATACCTACACGTATTTACGGGAACTCTGCCCCTGCTGCCAGGAGATCAGCTCTTCTTAACGCAGGTGAGGTAGCTCCAGCAACAATCGAACGAATCCCGCCCCTCAAAGAGAACGGTCATCGCCTCCCGCATTAATTCCAAGCGAAGAGGGACTTCTTTGACCCAGCCGAGAACTCCTTCGTGGTAGACCGCCAGAAAGTCGTACCATTCGGAAACTTTCGCCGGAATCGTTCTCGTCTCTACTTCCTCGACAGCAAGCCCCGCTTCGGAAAGGGAGGAGACGTAGAATTCGAGCGGGCGGACCGGAAGGAAATACTTCTTTCTCGTGCGATCCGCGGCCGCCATCGTATCCTCTTCCAGGAGAACCTCTCGGATCGAAGAATACGTATCCTTCCCCGCGACAATTTCCATCGCCTGGTGATGGATCGCATCGACCGTCAGATCAATAATCCACTCTTTCTTTCCCGCTGCCGGATTGCGGATATTGCCGGACTGAATGAAGACGCGCCCTTCGGGTCGAAGAAATCGGCCCCAGGAAGTCAGCGTGTCCGTAAGATCGTAATAGAGATGAATTGCATTTGTAGAAACGATCGCATCGGCGCCCCGTTCGCGAATAGAAGGGGCCAAGACCTCTTCGAGCGTCTGTAATCGCTTCTCCGATTTTAGGTATTGGATCCAACGCAACCCGATTCGTTCGTCCTCGCGAAACTTCTCCAGTGCGACGCGCAGGAATTTCGGAGAAGAGTCGACAAGAAGAATCCCGGCTTTCCACTCCGGACAGGCCCGGAAGAGTCGGTCCTCAAGAATCCCGGTCCCCCCGGAGTAATCCATGATAAGGCGATCTTCCCCAGAGAAGGGACGGAGTTGCTCTACCGTCCGGTCGAGGTTCTCGTACCAACCGTGACTCTCTACCGTGTCATATTTCGCAGCAAGTTCGGCAACCGGCTGTGTGGCCCACTCATCTTTAGGAACCCGCGGAAACCCCGTAGGCCATCTGAAGGACATTGTCCCCCCCGGTTAGTCTAGTTCCACGCTAATCTTTGCGCGATACGTCAGATCCCGATCCTCAGAAGCCTTCCAGCTTTCGAGAATCACATCGGAGGACGGCTTGGCTTTTCCCCGCCAAATCGTCTTCCCCCCCGACATTACCCGGATCGGCTTAGAAAGGTCAAGAAGGGTTTCGTCGACGTAAAAGGTAAGCCGAGAAGCGCCCGTTCCCTCAAATTGGATATTCTGCCCCGTGATGGAGGCTGTAATTTGGGCATTCTTACTGGAGAACTCTTCGACCTTCAACCAATACGCCTGAGAGCAGTACTCCCCGATAAAGAAGTGATCGATCTTCTTCGGATGAGCCTTCCGGGTTTTCGGGGAAAGCCATTTTTGGACCGAATTCATGATCTCGGACCCTTCGCGGACATTGAGCATATGCCCCCCACCCGCTTCTTCCCAATACTCATACGGATATCCAAATTCATCGAGTTGGTCTCGCGTCTCCCGTGCTTGCCGAACGACGACGGTGTAATCGCGATCTCCATGGATGAAATAGACCGGCAGGTTATAGAGGTTTCGCATGAGAGGCCGGACCTTTTTGTCCCGCTTCTGTAGATATTCATTTCGAGAGATTCCCCCGGCAAAAGGGACGAGGGCCGAAAAACGGTCTGGAAATCGAAGCCCCAGATTCCAGGTCCCGTATCCCCCCATCGAATACCCAGAGAGAATGACCCGATTCTCATCGATTCGGTATTCTTTTTTTAGACGGGAAAGCATCGTGAAAACGAAGTTTCCGTCTCGGTAGTACCACCAATGAGGCATCCGTTCGGAAATGATCGGAGGTGGGCGGTCTTCGTTCGCATCCTTCTCGGGCGTCTTCTGCGCTGTAGGTGCAACAATAATGAGACCCTGTTTCTTTGCGTAGGTACGATATAAATCGATTAACTGCTCACAATTCCCCCCGAGACCATGAAGCACAAAGAGAACCCCCGCCCCTTTTTTCGGGTTGTACTTCTTGGGAACACGAACGATCACCTCGGTAGAACGTCCGAATTGATCCTCTACCTCAAGCCGGAACTGACCTGTTTTGGCTTTGGATACGGGACGACCTTCCCGGATCGCTTTCATTATCTTTTTGGTGTCATACCGCTCCAGTGCGGTGGAATCATTCTGATCGAGAGCCTTGTAGACCGATTCTCCATCTCCGGAAGAGACGAGAAGTAGAAATGCGAGCGTCAAAATTTGCATATATTTCCTCCTGCCTTCGGACAAACAGACCAAGAAGCATGTTCGACAGAATCCCGTTTTTCTTGACCGACAGATCCCACCCACATAGCTTCTTCTGGGAAAAGAACGTATCCGGCTTTTGCACCCTCTTCAAAACAAAAGGAGTTTCCGATGTCGACCCTACTGCTCATCTTCCTATCCGTCTGGGCAGTTCAAGACGAAGAGGCCCCCGTCATCAAACAACTCCGATCGGGCGTCGTGTTGGAAATCCCGAAGAAGTGGACGGAAACAAAACCGAAGAGCAAACTGCGACTGGCTCAATTTTCCGTTTCGGATCCTAAAAAGGAAGCGGGGAATGCAGAGTTGGTCATTTTCTACTTCGGGCGATCCGGCGGAGGATCCACGGAAGCCAATATCGACCGCTGGATCAGCCAATTTGACGGAGCGACCCGAGAAACGACCAAAATTACGAACTTCGAAACCAAAGGGAAATTGAAAGCAACTCTGGTCGATTTAACCGGTACATTCGTTGCCGAAACGCAACCCGGCTCTGGAGAACGGCAGAATGAGGAAGGAACCCGCATGATCGCGGCAATTCTCGAAACCCCAGCCGGGAATCATTATCTAAAACTGGTCGGGCCTTCACACACCGTCTCAAGATGGAAAGAGGCGTTCATACTCCTGGTCAAGAAATCAAAAATTCGAGAAGAAGAATGAAAATTATCGTCACCATTAAACAGGTCCCCAATATCGCTTCGTTAAAATTCGATACCGAGAAGAAGACTCTTGTTCGGGAAGGAATCCCGCTCGAGGTTAGTTCTTACGATCTTAGGGCCCTGATTAAAGCGGTCGACCTTGTCAAAGAGCACGGAGGGGAAGTCGTCGCCATGACGATGGGACCTCCCCAAGCAGAACAGGCATTGCGACAATGTTTTGCGCTTGGCGCCGACCGCGGAATCCACCTTTGCGACCCCGCCTTTGCCGGCTCCGACACGCTCGCAACCGCGCGAGCTCTTTCAGCCGCGATCTGGAAAGAAGAGTGTGATCTCGTCTTTGCCGGACGATGTAGTGTCGATGCGGAGACGGGACAGGTAGGCCCTCAGATCGCCGAAGTACTCGATCTCCCACAAGTGACCGGCGCTCGAACGATTGAAATCAAAGAAGGGATCGCGACTCTTGAGAGAGAGACCGACGATGGATTCGAAACGGTGCGAGCCCCCCTTCCCCTCCTGGTAACGGCCGCGGAAGATTTTTCCGAAGAAAGATTCCCCCGAAAGAAAGATAGAGAAGCAGCGAAAGAGAAAACGATCAAAACTCTGACTCCAAGCGATCTTGGAAGTGACCCTTCGCAATTTGGCCCAACGGGCTCTCCAACATGGGTAAAGGATATCGTCGTTCGGGAACAAAAAAGGCGATGCCAATACCTGCCGGTAGAAAAGCTCGTTCCCAAACTTCTCGACAAAGGTCTCTTCTCCGCCTGGGAAGAAGACGCAACGATCGTGCAATCGAGTCGAAAACGGTTGGAGGGAGAGTTCCTCGTGGTTGCCGAACTGGCCGACGGAGAGGTTCGCTCGGTCACCGGAGAACTGATTCAAGAGGCCTCCCGCTTTACCGACAACGTCTCGGTTCTTCTCGTCGGCCACGACACGGGAAAACATCACCTCTACTTCAGCGCAAGAGGAGTAAAGAAGATCTATGTAGCGGATACAGCCTCGCTTGAGCAGTATGGGACGGAACGATACTCAGAAATACTCAAGAGGGTCATCCAAGAGACGGCCCCGACGGCGGTACTCCTCCCCTCGACGTCCCAGGGCCGCGACTGGGCTCCCCGAGTTGCAGGTCGACTTCAACTCGGGTTGACGGGAGACTGCGTGGGCCTCGATCTCGATGAAGAAGGCCAACTGCTTCAGTACAAGCCCGCCTTCGGGGGAAATGTCGTCGCTCCGATTGTATCGAATACGATGCCTCAAATGGCAACGGTCCGTCCTGGAATCCTCGCCCCCGCGCCCCTACGAAAAGCACAAGCGGCTGAGGTATTGGAAGTCTCCCTCGAAAACCTTCCTGATGAGAGAGTCGAGAGGGTTTCTTTTCGGAAAGAGGATGAGGGAGAAGCCGCCCGGATTGAAACGGCCGATATCGTTGTCGGCTTCGGAATGGGCGTCGGAGATCCGGAAAAATTACAAATAGTCCGAGATTTTGCCTCGATGCTGGACGCCCCGCTTGTGACAACACGCGACTGCACCGATGCAGGATGGATCTCAAAACTACATCAGGTCGGATTGACCGGACGATCGATCGCCCCCAAGCTTTACTTCGCCATTGGTATTCAGGGCGCCTTTGAACATACCGTTGGGATACAACGGTCCAGTACGATTGTTGCCATCAATAAGGATCCCCAGGCGTGGATGTGGGAAACGGCCGACTATGGACTCGAAGGGGACTGGGAAGAGATCCTCCCAAAACTATCCGAAGCCCTTCAGGCTGCAAAAGGCTAGGGAGACTCCGGTTCTGGAGTCACTTGCTTCACAATTGCGTCGATAGCCTCTTGAAACTTCTCCGGTTTGATCGGCTGGAAGGGATGCATTTCGGTTCGTGTTACGAGATCCGTACGCAGAAACCTCTTCACCTCTTTTCCTTCTCGATCGAAGAAGAGAAGGACCGGACATTTCGGAATCTTGTATTCCTTAAGAAGAGATCGATTCCCCTTCGAATAGGCGAGGAGAAACTCTTTCTTTACGGTCTTAACCACATTCTCGTCCGAGAACGTTGCCGCACCCAAAGCGAGGCACGGCTTGCATCCTCAAGTAAAGAAGACGAGGACCGGCTTTGACTTCGACTTCGCATCCTCGAGAAATTGGTGAAACTTCTCGGTATCCTTACGCCCAAAACGAGTCCAAGGGATCTCCCCTCCGTCGAGGGGCTTTTCCTGTGCGACCCCTGCAAAAAGGATCGCAATCGAAACCAGTAGATTCATTTAACTGAAGAGCTCCTTGATCACTTCGCCTTCTTTATCTACGACGGTGACCGGTCTACCGGCCGGAGTAATTCGCTTTTTCCCCGGATTAATTCCGAAGGCATTCGCAACCGACGCGCAAAGATCCGCCGCCTTTACGGGCCGCTCGCTCACATTGAAGCCCCGGTCATCCGTAGAACCGATGATCTGACCGCCCTTCACACCACCACCCGCCATGGCCACCGACCAAGCGCGAGGATAATGATCGCGGCCAGTGTTGGCATTGATCTTCGGAGTTCGTCCAAAATCCCCCATACAAATAACGAGGGTTTCGTCGAGCATCCGACGCTGCTGCAGTTCGGCAATGAGTGTCGCCATTCCCGAATCGAGTTCTCCCGCTTTCGCCCCGATCGTGTTAAAGATATCCCGATGGTTGTCCCAACCGCCCAAATTCACCTCAACGAATTTCACACCGACTTCGACCAACCGCCTCGCCATGAGACAACCCTGACCGAATCGATTCTGTCCGTACGCTTTTTGAATCGCAGCCTTTTCTTGCGAAAGATCAAACGCTTTGGCGAGTTTGCTCGTCATCATGCGACCCGCCTTCTCATGCACTTCGTGATACGCCTGCGTCGCGGCCCCACCGCGACTCTTCGCAAACTCTTTCTCCGCTTTTTTCAGGAGGAGAAGACGCTGACGCAAACGCTTCTCATCCAAACCCGATTTTGGATAGAGATTTTCGGGCGGCTTGGACGGATTCTGAACGGTAAAGGGGTTATAGATCGGTCCCAAGAAACCGGCATCCGTCGTCCCCCCACCAACAGCAACAAATTGGGGCAATTCAAATTCACGATCCCCTAGTTCATTCCAAACAATCGAACCCATCCCGGGATGCTTTACCGTTACATTCGGCTTATATCCGGTATGGATCAGGTATCGAGCCCGTTCATGGCTCCCTTCCGACGTCGTCATTGAACGAATCACCGCAAGATGGTCCATCTGCCGGGCAAGTTTTGGAAGGTTCTCGGAAAGATGGATCCCGGTCACCGATGTCGCAATCGACTTCAGCGGTCCCGCCGTATCTTTCCCCGGCTTCGGATCCCACGTATCGAGCTGGCTCTGCCCTCCCCCCATGTATAGGAGAATGCACGCCTTCGCCTTGGCCCGGTGGGTCATCATTTGCGCCCACAGAGGTGCCTGCGTGGACCCGGCTACAACCAATCCTGCAAGGCCACCAAAAGCACCCGTCAAAAAGGCCCGCCGGCTCGGCTCGCAATCGTTACATTTGGCCATCAAATACCTCTAGTGGTTAAAGAAGAATTCAGAAGAATTGATCTGGACCCAGAAAACATCCTCGTACGCTTGCTGTGCTCCGCGAAGCCTGCGCACATAAGAAGAGTAGAGTCGAAGTTCGGCCTTCGAAGGAAGCCGGGACAACGTCATCAGGAAGATCTCTTCGATCCTCCTCGTTTCCGATTCGAATTTCGCGAGAATCTTGGCCACCGTCCCCCGATTACCCTCGATCCTCTCATTGCTCATATCGCCATTCATCAGATAAAGAGCCTGGGTTATTGTGCTGGTAAAGTCGACCGCTTCGCCCATCTCGTCATTTTCAAAGACAACCGTAAAGCGTTCGAGCACCCGGTCGATGAAAGAGCCGTTCCCCATCATCGCTTCGTCACCCTGCTCCTTCATCCGCTTCTTCATGCGCTCTTCCTGCTTCTTGGCGACCTTTTTCATCGTCTCTTCGTAATCGGTCACCCGCATCAGAGAGTAGAAAAGCTGCTCGGGACTCATCGGCCTCATTAGGGCACGGGAGTAGTGTTGGTGATCCTCGGCATTGTTCCTCGAAAAGATGGAGGCCTGCTGGTAGACATCCGTATTCACAATGATCCGGACCAACCGTTTCAGGTCGTACCCGTTCTGTCGGAAGTCCTCGGCTAAAAGGGCCAAGATTTCAGGATGGCTCGGTAAATTAGTGGCGTTAAAATCATCAATCGGATTGACGAAAGCTGCCCCAAAGAAGTGCCCCCACATCCGATTCACAAGAGCTTGTGCAAAATACTTGTTGTCCGGAGAAAGAATCCAGTTCGCCAAGGCTTCCCGGCGATTTCCGTACCGGTCGGTAACCGGGTTCTCACCATGCAGAAATTTCGGTTCAATCTTGGTCTTCGTATCCGGAAGAAAGACCTCTCCCCTCTTCCGATC
>CAYRLD010000059.1:5895-9619 GCA_964424925.1 uncultured Planctomycetales bacterium | reverse complement strand
TAGGAGCCCCCGACCTCTGAGGGAGCCAGCGGAATCCAATAGAACGGAGATAGGTAATTTGTCGCTTGGAAGGAGGTCGTATCTCGAGAGGGATTGGGATAATATTCGATACTCACCCCCAGGTCCAAAAATTCAAAACTTTCTTCTTTCTCGTTCTCCATGACCTTCGTCTCCAGTCGATTTCGAAAGGAGAACATAACCTCTTCAAATTCATCGAGCCGTTCTGTGTTATCAAAAATATAAAGAGAGGAACTCTGCTCTGAGGAATGAATATTGTAAGAATACCGGGCCTCCAAATGAGAAATATGACGGAGACGGTTAAGGCCAATCGATTCCCAAGTCAGATCATGCACCCCATGAACGTCCATCCGAAGTCGCCCTCCCGCAGACCAGAGCCAACGGGAATCCGTATCTCCATCAATATCCTGATCCCAAAAGGTCCCCCGTACAGAAGCATAAGGAGCGAGGGAAATCCAAGGAAGAGGCAGAGGAAGAGTCACTTCGTTTAGGAAATCAGCTCGCCAACTACGTTCGTCTGCAAGAGACTCCCCATCTGCATAGCGATATCGCAAATGAGCCACATCTGAAGTCTGGAAGAAAAGCACCCGATCCCACACGGAGGGGAAAACCGGTTTCGGCAGCGATTCAAAATAAAACCGAGGTAGATACTCCAGTTGATTTTGAAAGTCGTTAATCCGATGCCGATCCCAAAGATAGGCCCCAATGGTGGAAGGCTTCCAACGCAAATAAAAGGAGGTTTCCTGCTCCTTCCCGGTTTTGAATTCGGTTTCAAAAAACTCTTCGAGAAGGTCCTTATCACTAATCCAGGAGAGTTCTATTTCATATCGCCAATCATTGAAAATATCGTGGCGGTGAAATTGACGCACACGCCCCCGCTCTTTTCTTTCGAGAGGATCAAATTTCAGATCAAAATCGTTGCTGGAACGACCTTCGTCATACAGAAAGTAACTATCTACATATCCGTGATAGCGATCCCATCCCCATTTCAGATCCACCCCACCGGCCCATCCTCGAACTTCCCGCCAATCCACCTCAATTCCAATATCTCCCCATCGTCGATCATCATCCTTCAGATCGAGATTCTCTTCCGAAAACCATTCATCCAGACGTCCCTTGTACAAAGGAAACCCCCATTCGGTAAGGACGGACCAACCAAATCGAGAAGTCTCTTCCGGACGAACAGATCGCAGGGGAAAGTCTTTTAACCACTCACTCTTGAGCATAAATGCAGGAAGATAAAAGATCGGAATTTCCGCCATCCGGGGAATAATCGGCCTCCCCTGTAACGTCCACTGCTGAAACGGAAAAATATCGAGAGCTTTGGAATCTTCATGTGGCTCTCTCCCGGACCAACGACCGTCTCCTACATATATATCGTAATGGGGGATCCCGTAGTTACAGGTAGAGAGTCGGACCTTTTCCATCTGAAATTTCCCGCGAACAAGAGATCGAATCTTTTCCGCGATGATCCGGTAAGAGCGCCCCGATCGCGGCTCCCACATCCGGGCCTCCAGGTGAACCATGTAGGAACGATGAGTCAAAGCGTTGTAATACATCCGATCAGACTTCACCTCTTGGGTCCCGCTTCGATAAACCACGTTTCCTTCCGCGTACAATTCCTCAAAAGAGCTTCTCTCTTTTCCAGCAGGAAACCAGAGCAACATCCGGTCGGCCTGAATACGAACATCCCCCCGAATCACAACGGGATGGGAAAGGAAGGCGATGTTGAGGTCCCCTTCTTTCTCAATGGAAATATAATCCGCTTCAATAACGGTCTCTTCCTGGGCAGAAAGCACAAAGGGAAAGAGGAAAAAAAGGAAGAACCACTTCATTTCAATTCCGCCCAGTTCTCACCGGTAGCCACGTCAACGGAAAGCGGAACTTTCAGAGAAAACACCTGCTCCATCTCTTCTCGAACAAGACTGGAAAGGGGAGCCTCCTCACAGGTAGGAAATTCCAAGACAATTTCATCATGAACCTGGAGAATAATCTTTGCTTTGACCTCTTCCCGATCCACACGATCTTGAACCCGAATCATGGCCAGTTTCATCAAGTCAGCCGCGGTTCCCTGTATGGGAGCATTAATCGCAACCCGCTCGGCCGCCATTCGAACCATGCGATTTTTGGACCCCAGATTCGGAACGTACCTTCGTCGGCCAAAAAGAGTTTGCACAAAGCCGACAGAACGTGCCTTTTCTAGAGATTGATCCATGTATTCGCGCACGCGCGCATAACGAGAGAAGTAGAGATCGATGTATTCCCCCGCCAAACCGATTTCAATTCCAAGGCGCTGAGCGAGACCAAAAGCGCTCATCCCGTAGATAATTCCAAAATTGATCTCTTTGGCACGCCGGCGGAGGTCCTCGGAGACCTCGTCTTCCCCAAAAACTTCGGAGGCGGTTCGAGCATGAATATCTTCCCCCGCCTGGAAAGATGTGATCCAGTCTGGATCCTCTGAAAGGTGCGCCATCACCCGCAATTCAATTTGAGAATAGTCGGCCGCCAAGAGAAGGTTTCCCTTCTCTGGAACAAAGGCTCTCCGTATTTCGCGTCCATCTGTCGTGCGAATAGGAATATTCTGAAGGTTTGGACTACTGGACGTAAGGCGCCCCGTCGCCGCGACGGATTGGTTATAGGAAGTATGAATCCTCCCCGTTTCCGGATGAATCAATTTCGGAAGCGCATCTACATACGTATTCCGAAGTTTTGCCAACGTTCGATATTCAAGGATTCGTCCCGGAAGGGGATGAGCCTTCGAAAGTTGTTTTAAGACCGCCATATCGGTCGAATATCCGGTCTTCGTCTTCCTTCCCGGCGTAAGCCCAAGTTTTTCAAAAAGAATTTTCTGTAATTGCTTCGGGGAATCGACATTAAACTCTTCACCGGCATCTCCATATATTTCCGCCAGGAGATGTTCCATCTTCTTTGTCATAGAGACCGAAAGATCGTCGAGAAAAGGGGTATTCACTCTCATTCCATTCATCTCCATCTGGAGCAGAACTTCAATGAGAGGAATCTCCATCTCCAGGACCGATTCCAGACCCTTCTCCCGGATTTGAGACTCCAAAATCGGGACCAGTCGGAGAGTCACATCCGCGTCCTCCGCCGCATAATGGAGAGCCTCCTCAAGGGGAACATTGGCAAAGGTGTCTCGATCACTCCCCTTTCCAGCACCACCCGAAAAGAGATCCATCTGGGGAACATCGGCACTGGGGTCTTGATCTCTCCCCTTTCCAACTACATCAGAAAAAGAAATCATCTCATGCCCCAACCACCGGCGAGAGAGAGTCTCCAGGTTGAAAGGACCTCCATCTGGATTGGAAAGATACGCACCCACCATCGTGTCGAAAATGATCGGAGATAATCGAATCCCATATCGCCGAAGAACCAGCGCGTCGTACTTAATATTCTGACCAACCTTCTTCACATCGGAAGATTCCAAGAGAGGTTTCAATATTTCGAGGGCCACAGAACTATCCACCTGTTCCCCCACATCCTCCCCTTGGTGCCCTACGGGAACATAAAAGGCGAGCCCTTCCTGTGCCGCAAACGAAACACCAACAAGGGAAGCTCTCATGGGATCTTTCGAATCCGTCTCTAGATCTACCGAAAGCACTTTCGAAGAGGAAAGGTCAGAGACAACAGATCGAAGTTCGTCTTCTCTCTGAAGAAGTCGATATTGATCAAAAGAGATCCCTTGTTT
>CAYRLD010000059.1:0-5885 GCA_964424925.1 uncultured Planctomycetales bacterium | reverse complement strand
GAAAATTCAAACTCCTCGAACATCTTTCCAAGGGCATTGCGAACAGGGTTCTTTCGTTCCATCTGATCGAGCGATAACGAAAGTTCGACATCTGTACGAATCGTGGCCAATCGTCTGGAAAGGATCGCGTCATCACGGTATTTCTCTAGATTGGCCCGGACTGCTTTGCGCGTTATCTCTCCCGTACGTTCCAGGAGTTGGTCGAGTCCATTATACTCTTCGATCAAAACCGGTGCCGTCTTCGCGCCGATTCCCCGTACGCCTGGAATGTTATCACTCGCATCGCCAAGAAGAGCTTGGACTTCCACAACCCGCTCTGGATCTACTCCAAATTTTTTCCGGACCTCTTTCCGCCCGATCGATCGCCCCTTGCCTTCATCAAAAAGAAGCACTCCCGGACCAGGATCGCCAACCTCTTTGGTCACCAACTGCATGAGATCTTTATCCCCCGTGACCACAAGAACATCGAAGCCTTGCTTGACGCCTTCACAAGCAAGAGTCCCGAGCACATCATCCGCTTCCACACCTGGAATCTCGACCGTTGGGAGACCAAAGGCAGGAGGAATCGCCTTCAGGAACGGAATCTGCTGGGCCAGTTCTTCGGGCATCGCGTCCCGATTCGCTTTGTATTCCGAATACTCTTCATGACGAAAAGTCGGCCCGGGTGCATCAAACACCATGATAATTTGATCCTCGGGATACTCCTTGAGCAGACGAGTAAGCATATTTGTAAACCCAAAGATGGCATTGGTCGGAAGACCGGTAGAGGTGGCAAGACCCTTTACGGCCCAGAAGGCACGATAGAAGTATCCTGAGCCATCGATTAAAAGAAGGCGCTGCATGCGCGACCAACTCTAGCCCTGCCGCCCCCGCCTGTCAAGAAGGTAGGAAATGGGGTTAGAGCCCCCTTTTCGATCCCCTTGATCATATTCCCATCTAGACATTTTCGCTCTTGAAGTCGCACTCCCCTTCCCATATATTTATCCGCGATCAACACGCTCTTCCTCCTTCGATCGATCCTTATGTTGTACCGGGTGGTGTCGTCTGTAAGCTGTTCAGGAGAGTCGCTCTTTTGGGAACCTGTATTTCATTCGGCTTTTCTGACGACTGCCACGGCAGCAACTTGGGGGCAATAATGGATCCAAAAGTCATCCTTGAAACCGCACTAAATCTGGAAGAGATCAGCGCAATCGAAGCTCTTCTTGTATTCCAACATGCAGACTCCTTGAAGGGGAAACTCTTCGAAGTTTCGAACACATTGAATGACCGATTCAACCAGAACAAAGTTTCCTGGATTCGAGGAAAGAAGCTTCATTACACAAATGCGTGTCGGATCGAATGCGCCTTCTGCAGTTTCCGGGAAAAAGCAGGAACCAAAAATGCGGTCACTCTGACAACCGACCAAATCCTCAAGCAAGTCAAAGGGAATAGTGGGATTCGCCAGATTACTCTCGAAGGAGGGTTGAATCCGGAACTGAACATCAACTTCCATGTGGAACTGATTCGAAACATCAAGACCGAATTCCCCCAGATTCTTCTCCAAGCCTATTCACCCTCTGAAATTCATTTCATCGCAAAGAGAGCTCGCACGACTCCTTTCGATGTATTAAAACGATTCCGCGCAGCGGGACTCGACTCTCTTCCTGGGGAGTCTGCGGACATACTCAACGATAAGATTCGGAAAAAGATCTGCCCAGAAAAGCTCAGAACAAATGATTGGATCGATATCATCCGAAATGCGCATCGAATGGGAATGACCACAACGGCATCGATCCTCTTCGGTCATATCGAAAATGAGATCCACATCTGTGAACATCTTGAAATCATCAAGACCTTGCAGAAGGAAACGGGAGGATTCACCGCTTTTGAACCGATCCCCTTCCTTCCCAAAGGATCCCCTCTTCACGCAAAGAAAAAAGTCACCGTGGGTCCTACTCAGGATCAGATCGATAAAATGGTCGCGGTCTCTCGACTCTTCTTTGGAAAAACAATCCCAAATATCCGTGTGGATTGGACCAAGATGGGGCTCAACGGAGCGATGAAAGCCGTCTCGGCTGGGGCAAATGATCTTGGAACCTTAACAATCGATGCTCACGAGATCCATGCGGCATCTACGAGTGGAAAACTTACACTGCCGATGAATACGCTCCGTCCGGCACTCTCCAAGGTGGGAAAAACTCTCCAGGAAATCGATCCTCGCAGGCTTCGGGTCAATACCCCGGTCAAGGCCAACCGCGACGATCTTATCCTGGTATAAGGCGGTTCTGGTAAGAATAAATTCCGGTACTTTCGCTCCTCCGCCATGGGTATGATGGGCCGGTTCAGCCGGATAAACAGGAATGCTTCGCTCTCTTCTTTTATTGCTGCTCGTCACCTCATCCGTCCATGCGGATGAGGTCGAACTTAAGAACGGAAACGTGCTTCAAGGCAAGGTGACCGATCTTGGGGACACGATTCGCCTCACCAGAAATGGAAGCAGCATGGTCATCCCAAAAAGCCAGATCCGCGAAATTCGTCCCGGGAAAACTGATGATGAAATATACCGGGAAAAGGCGGCGACCCTCTCTAAAGATGACCTGGAAGGACATCTCACTCTGGCACGTTGGTGTACAGAGCGCCACCTAAAAACAGAGGCAGAAAAGGAATTTCGGACGATTCTCGATATCGATCCGGACCACAAAGAAGCGAGAACCGCCCTTGGATACCAGAAGATAAATGGGGAATGGAAAACATTCGAAGAGATCCAGAAAGACAAAGGACTAATTCTTTTCCGTGGAAAATGGGTTCTCCCTTCCGAACGAGCACTGCAATTGGCCTTGGAAAAACAGAAATCTCTTGCGAAGCAACTGGCGAAAGAAGTCCGAAAATGGCTGGGAAGGGTCGGATTTCAGAGCGAGAAAATTAGGAAAGAAGCGATCGACAAACTCGCCACGATCGATGATCAATACAAATCGGCGGCGTATATAAAAGCCCTGACCGCTACCCGGAAGGAAAAGAGGCTCTTCGTCATCCGGGAATTACACCGGATGAAAGAAAAGGAAGCCGCCAAGGGACTTGCACGCAGGGTGGTTTGGGACAAAGATCCGAAGATTCGCTCCGAAGCTCTTTCGGCACTGCTCTCCATACAAAACCCCAACACCCCCCTCTTCTTGGCCGCTTGGCTAAAAGAAGATTCTATTTACGCTCGCATCCGGGCAGAAGAGGCCGTAGGAAAATTCTCAGACCTCCGGCCTATGCCGGCACTCATCACCCTTCTTTCCCGCGTCACCAAAACGATCCAATGGATCGACCAATACCGGGATCAAATGACAAAGACTCTTCGGGGAACACTCCTTCTCCGCGATGGCCGTCGAATACAGATCCCCCCTGATATGCTTCTTTCTATGGATGGCTTTGACCCCCACGACCGGGAGAAACTGCTCCTGGAACGAGATACCTTAATTGCCAGTCTCCGGGCAATTACAGGAGAAGACTTCGGAGAGGATATTTCCCGTTGGAATAACTGGTACCGGAAAAACAAAAAATGAAACTCCTCGTCATTGGAAGTGGAGGGCGAGAACATGCCCTCGTCTGGAAACTGGCACAATCTCCGTTGGTAAAAGAAATCTATGCCGCCCCGGGGAACGCCGGGATTTCTACGTTGGCTACCTGCGTGGATATTATGCCAGAGAATATTGAGGGTTTAGCGAAGTACGCAGAAAGAGAAAAGATCGACCTGACCGTTGTGGGTCCAGAAGTCCCTCTTTGCAAAGGGATTGTTGATCTGTTTGAGGAGCGGAGTCTCCGTATCTTTGGCCCCAACCGTGCGGCCGCAGAACTCGAAGGAAGCAAAGCTTTCTGTAAAGAAATTCTCCGCCGAGCGGGAATTCCTACACCCAATTTCCGCGTCTTCGAGCAGGCAGAACCCGCCTTCAATTATGCTCAAACAACCAAATACCCCCTCGTGGTCAAAGCGGATGGACTGGCCGGAGGAAAGGGAGCGGTGATCTGTCATACAAAAGAAGAGGCTTTAGAGACCATCGATCAGATGATGAAGAAAAAAGTCTTTGGTGCCGCCGGAGAGAAAGTTGTCCTCGAAGAGTTTGTTTCAGGAGTAGAAAGCTCCGTGATGGCGTTGACCGATGGAAAAACCATTCTCCAACTGGAAACCGTCCAAGATTACAAAAGAATCTATGATGGAAATCGAGGCCCCAATACCGGGGGCATGGGAGCCTATTCCCCCGCCCCCGTAGCGAGTGACCGAGAGTACGATCGGGTCATTCGGGAGATTCTGGTTCCCATGGTCCACACCCTCAATAGCGAACATCGCCGTTTTAAAGGACTTCTCTACGCCGGAATTATGTTTACCAAGAGCGGACCCAAAGTTCTCGAATTCAACGTCCGATTTGGCGACCCTGAAACTCAGCCGATAATGATGCGACTCAAGAGCGACCTTGTGCCGCTTCTTACTGCCACCATCGATGGAACCCTGGAAGAAGCCGCGGAAAATATGGAGTGGGATGAAAGAGCCGCCTCTTGTGTAGTCCTCACCTCCGGTGGATATCCTGGGAAGTACGAATCGGGGTATGAGATCTCAGGCCTGGATACCCTCGATCAAGCGATCGCATTCCATGCAGGAACAGAAAAGAAAGAGGACGGATACGTCACTTCAGGAGGACGTGTCCTTGGGGTAACCTGCCTCGGGAAAGACCTATCCGATGCGCGAACCCAAGCCTATAAGGAACTCGAGAAAGTCTCCTTCCGTGGAATGCATTTTCGTAAGGATATTGGGGAAAGGTCCCATCCCAAATGAAACAAGGCCGCTGGAATGCACTCGACCTCGCCTTTCTTCTGCTTACCCTTTCGATCCTCGGGGCACTCATTCTGCATGTGACGCACCCCTCCCCACTTCGTCGCACCCTGACCCAGGATGCCGAAAGAATCCCGCTCACCATCTCGGTCTCCTGTCCAGAAGGCTTCCTCGAGAAACATATCAAAGAAGGCGATCTCCAAATGCTCGAAAAAGGCACACCAGGAATCGAACTCCTCTCTTTCCAAAAAGAAGAAGGGGCTCTTCTCGTCCGGTTTCGAGTATATGCACGGAAATGGAAAGAATGGCGGCAATATGGAAACTTTGAAATCCTCCCCGGCGAAAAATTCGAATTCTATACGAAAACCTATAAGCTGATCGGAACCATCACCCATGTCGATCCGAACTAGCTTGGAACAGTCTTGGAGCTATCGTACGATTTCTGCGATTCCTTCCCCTCTCCCTACCTCGAGTTGCTTCCGCCTGCCCTCTCATCGGATCCTGGAAATCATCCCGATTCTCGGGTTAGCGGGGTACCTCGGAATGACTCATGGACTCTGGTGGGGACTTCTTGGCGCCATCATCACATTTGGACTCGTTGAACTCTTTTCCCGCAGCCCCACCTTCGGTCTTTCTCTTCTCGTGCTGGCTCTTACCGCGCTCCCCCGTATCGACACGGCCCTCCGGACCGAAGATATCGTCCTTCTCGCTCTCGTGCTCGCCGCCCTTCGGAGATCAAAACCCTTCCAAACCCCTATCGATGGAACCATTACGATCTGGATCTTTTCCATCGGTGTAAGCCTGTCGGGGGGGCTGATTATTGGAACATTACTATCGCCCCTGCAAGCCGCCTTTACCGCACTGAAACTCATTGAATATCTTCTCGGATTCTACGCCGCATACATTCTCCGGCCCCGGTTGGAAATCCCTCTCCTCATCGGACTTCTTCTCTTGGGAGGAGTCGGTCTTTGGGAAACATTTCAGGGGAGCCCCCGGGCCTTTAACTCCTTCCCGTATCCGGCCGAATCAAATCATATCGGGGGCGTTGCTGTCTTGAGCGCGGCGTTTGCGTTGGGGGGAATCATAGGCCAATCCG
>CAYRLD010000058.1:0-9630 GCA_964424925.1 uncultured Planctomycetales bacterium | reverse complement strand
CTCTCTTCGGAAGGCTATCATACTCCCCATGAAAAAGAATCGACTCGACGAACTCCGGAAACAGGCCTTAGACGGCGGCGGAAAAGATCGCGTTAAAAAACTGCACGCGGCGGGAAAACTGACCGCCCGAGAGCGGATCGAAATCCTCGTCGATGAAGGTTCCTTTGACGAAATCGATATGTTCGTCCAGCACAACTGTTCCCATTTTGGAATGGAAGAGAAAAAAGTTGCTGGAGACGGCGTCGTTACGGGCTTCGGTCGGATCGATGGAAGACCGATCGCCCTTTTCAGCCAAGACTTCACCGTCTTCGGAGGATCTCTCGGAACCGCTCATGCCGGGAAGATCTGTAAAATCATGGACCACGCCGTCCGACTCGGAATTCCGATCATCGGGTTGAATGACTCTGGCGGGGCTCGCATTCAAGAAGGGGTCGAATCTCTCGGAGGCTATGCGGATATCTTTCTCCGAAACACTCTTGCGAGCGGCGTCATCCCTCAGATCAGTGTCATCCTCGGCCCGTGTGCCGGAGGAGCTGTCTACTCCCCCGCCATCACCGACTTTGTCATGATGATTGAGGGAACGAGTTATATGTTCGTCACCGGACCGAATGTGATCAAAGAGGTGACACACGAACAGGTCACCTTTGAAGAACTGGGAGGGGCTGTCGTTCACAACGAAACGAGTGGAGTCGCCCACTTCCGAGCGCCTAGTGAAGCCGAAGGCCTCTCCAGAATACGAACGCTTCTCTCTTACCTTCCCCAAAACAACACCGAAGAAGCGCCCCCCACCTCTACGGAAGATGACCCAACGCGACGAGAAGAAAAACTGAACTCGATCATTCCCTCGGATCCGACGAAGCCCTACAACATGAGAGAGGTCATCGACTCGATTATCGATTCCGGTGATTTCTTTGAAGTCCATGCCGATTATGCACGGAATCTGATCGTGGGTTTCGGACGACTCAATGGAAGAAGTGTGGGTGTCGTCGCACAACAACCGGCCATGCTCGCAGGATGCCTCGATATCAAGGCGTCGATAAAAGGAGCCCGGTTTATCCGCTTTTGCGACGCATTTAATATCCCGTTAATCACCTTCGAGGATGTTCCAGGGTTCCTCCCCGGCGTTCATGAAGAGCACGGAGGCATCATTCGAAACGGGGCCAAACTTCTCTATGCCTACTGTGAAGCAACCGTTCCGAAAATCACGGTCATCACGAGAAAAGCCTATGGAGGCGCCTATGACGTCATGAGTTCCAAGCATATCCGAGGAGATATGAATTACGCATGGCCGACCGCTGAGATTGCCGTCATGGGACCCGAAGGAGCGGTCAATATCATTTTCAAGGCCGAAATTGCAAAATCGAAAGACCCGGCAAAACTTCGCCAAAAACTGATCAAGGAATACCGGGATAAGTTCGCTAATCCATTTATCGCGGCCGAGAGAGGCTTTCTCGATGACATCATTGAACCGGCCGATACCCGTAAAAGACTAATCCAGGCACTCGAGGTTCTGCGAACAAAAAGAGATAAGAATCCGCCCAAGAAACACGGAAACCTTCCCCTGTAACCTCTCTATTTGGAATTCGGCAGTTCCACATCATTCCATTCAAAAGAGACTTTGTCGTACGAGAACTTTTCGGCACACAGAATACGAAGGTCTTTTACTTTCTTTCCTTCTGGATTCTTAAATTCGAGCGAGAACGTCCTCGTATTTTTCCCCGATTGAAAACTGGACCGTCCTGGGGAAAGCGCCTTCCCATCTTCCATAAAAAGAAATATATCCCGAACTTCAAATGGGTAAGGATCCTTCCAGGAATTTTTCGGATCGAGATGGGGATCGAGAGGGGCCTCCCAAACGCCATCCACTTTTACTTTTATGTGTACCGAGGAACTCCCCAAACGAAAATCCTCAACCCCAACGGTTACGCCTCGAAATTCCTGCTGCGGAGGGTCTCCTTCCAGATCTCCAATCGTCAACTCCCGCATTTTTCCGGGATATCGGAGAAGAAAGGTGCCTTTCAACCGAGATAATTTCTTTACCCCGTTGGGGGGATACGAAAAGGGAAACGTGATGGTCAGGTACTGTTCACGAGAGGCGGTAATGGTCTGAATAGAGCGTCGATGATCGTATCGATTCGTCTCTGGATTCATCAGAGAGTTCCCTTGATCATCCTCAAGAAGCCCCACCTTGAACGATTGAAGAAGTCGGGGCAAAACATCCGGCGTCCAGAGGAGTTTCACCTGAATCCGACCCTCATTTTTTGGCTTTACGTAGTTGGTTTCCCGGGTCAGGGTCAATCGGTTCAGCGTCACACGATAGTGACGAACATAAGAAGTAGGCGCCTCCGGAAAATCACCGCGCATAAAGTGAACTTGAATCCCTTTTAAAATGGATGACCGGCTCTTTTTATCCCAAAGACGTTCCATCCGAATCGTATAGTGAAGATCCTGGTGAATCAGACAAAGGGCGTCGAAGGCTTCCAGAGGAGTCAGATCTTTCCAGGAAACAGAAAGAAGTTTCTCTTCATCAACATATTTCCAGGTAATATTCAAACCGGTCTGTTTTCCGAGCATTCGGAGAATTTCCGCCGTAGAAAGATCCTTCCCCTCAAAAGAGACCCTTTTTACGGGAGGAATCTGATATGTCCGAACCCCTTCCTGCAGAAGATCCGGATCCTCTACTTTTTTGGGAGCGGTCTCTTCAGAAGGGGGCTCCTCCACTCCCTGTAGAAAAGGCAGGAGAAAGGCCAGAAGAAGAGTCGTCATCTTTTCACCCCGAATAGTAAGAAGGAAGAGTTCTAATTCTGACATAACCTTCCAGATCAGAAAAGGTTTCCCCACCCTTGAAAGAAGAGGAGAGTACCGATACCCTGTCTCCCGCCCAGAATGAAGAAACAAAAGAAAAAAGGTCCCATCCGGAAAGTCCTGATCGCTAACCGGGGCGAAATTGCCTTGCGCATCATCCGCGGATGCCACGAAAAGGGAATCAAAACGGTTGCCGTTTACAGCGACGCAGATCGATGGGCCAATTATGTATCTCAAGCTCAGGAATCTCACTTTATCGGAGAAGCGCCCGCATCCGAAAGTTACCTCCGAATTGATAAGCTCCTCAAAATTGCCAAAAAGACCGGAGCGGATGCCATTCACCCTGGATATGGATTTCTAGCCGAAAACAGCGACTTCTCGGAAGCGTGTGAGAAAGCCGGAATCAAATTTATCGGCCCCCCTCCAGAAGTAATCCGGAAAATTGGAAACAAGATTAACGCACGCACTCTTGCTGAAAAAAACGGGATCCCCGTCGTTCCAGGGATCAGCCAACCCGTACAGGAAGAAGATGTGGCCCAATTTGCCAAGACGTTTGGATACCCGGTTCTCCTCAAAGCTGCCGGAGGCGGAGGAGGTCGAGGAATGCGTGTCGTACGAAAGAAAAGTGAGCTCGGCAGAGCTTTCCGAGAAGCCGCCACCGAAGGAGAAACCTCTTTTGGGAACCCGGACCTCTTTGTGGAAAAGTATGTGGAAAACCCACGCCATATCGAGATTCAGATTCTCGCCGATCAGAAAGGGAATCTGATCCATCTCGGGGAACGGGAATGCTCCATTCAACGGCGCCATCAGAAACTGGTGGAAGAATCGCCTTCCACGGCTCTCGATAACCGACTCCGGAAGAAAATGGGCGAAGCCGCACTCCGCATCGCTCGGGCGGTTCAATATGAAAATGCAGGGACATGTGAATTCCTAGTAGAGGGTCGAAACTACTACTTCCTGGAAGTCAATACCCGCCTCCAGGTAGAGCATCCGGTGACGGAAATGGTGACCGGCATCGACTTAGTACAAGAACAGCTCTCCATCGCAGAAGGGGAAAAACTACGTCTCCGCCAAACGGATGTTGAATCACGTGGCCATGCAATAGAGGCGCGCATTTGCGCCGAAGACCCCTTTGAAAATTTTGCACCTTCAATTGGACAAGTCGCGGCCGTTCAATTTCCATCAGGACCCTTTGTTCGTGTCGACAGTGATCTGCGAAGAAAATCAGAAGTCTCGGTCTTCTACGACTCACTTCTGGCCAAAGTCATCGCCTGGGGAAACACCCGGGAAGAAGCTTTGGATCGAATGGAACAAGCCTTACGAGAATTTAAGATCGTCGGGATCCAGACAACGATCCCTTTCCAGCTGCAACTTCTTCAAAACCGGAAGTTTCGGGAAGGAAAAATCCACACTCGATTTGTAGAGAAAGAGATCCACCTAGAGAAGGTAAAAACGGGACACGACCTCGAAGCGATCCTCCTCGCAACCGCTCTGGAACATCAGCGTCGAGAAAAGATCCGACCGGCCTACACAGGGAGTTCTCCCCTTCCCCTTTGGATCCAGGAGTTTCGAAAATCCGAATGAAACTTTTCGCTCACAATTCGGGGAAAGATTACGAGATCCATGCGGAGCCGGATCAAAAATCGCTCACGATTAAAATTGGCCGAAAAAAATATCAGGTAACCCTCGATGAACAGACCGGGCGAATCCGAACAGCCTTCTTAGACCATCAAAGAGTCGAGTTTGGTTGGACGAGAACGGAAGAGGGATATCGAATCCTGATAGATGGAATTGAATATGACATCATCCTCCGAGACCCTCGTTCCGAACTTCTGGCTCAATCAGGAGCCTCGTCGAGAAAAGGAGGCAAGGCGGAAGTCAAAGCGCCCATTCCGGGAAGAATCACGCGACGACTCCTCTCCGAGGGAGACGAGGTCAAACAAGATCAGCCGGTTCTCTGCCTTGATGCGATGAAACTCGAAAATGAGATTCCGAGCCCTCAAAAGGGAACGGTCGCCAAGATTCTTGTTACCGAGGGACAGGCGGTAGAAAAGGGAGAAGTTCTTTTCATTATCCAAGGTGGGTAGAATAGAGGCGATGGAAAAACCGGGACAATTTCCTTTCACACGTGGCATTTACCCCGATATGTATGCCAAACGGGGTTGGACGATGCGCCAATACGCTGGGTTTTCGACCGCTGAAGAGACCAACGAACGGTACCGGTATCTTCTTCGACAGGGGCAGACAGGGCTATCCGTCGCTTTCGACCTTCCTACCCAGATGGGATATGACCCAACAGATCCGATGGCTCGAGGAGAAGTGGGGAAATCTGGGGTCTCTATCGCTACCCTGGCGGACATGGAAACCCTCTTTGACGGGATCTCTCAGGACAAGGTCACCGTTTCGATGACAATCAATGCAACCGCAATGATCCTCCTTTCCCTCCATATCGCCGCCGCGGAAAAAAGGGGAATCTCCCCGAACCACCTTGGGGGAACGGTGCAGAATGACGTCCTCAAAGAGTTCGTGGCTCGGGGATGTTATATTTACCCACCCAAGCCTTCCTTGAAAATTGCCATTGATGTAATTGAATATTGTACGCAACATCTTCCGCGATGGAATTCCATCAGCATTTCCGGGTATCACATCCGCGAAGCCGGAGCCACGGCAGCACAAGAGCTTGGGTTTACGCTTGCAAATGGAATTGCGTACGTTCAAGGCGCCGTCGAAAGGAACCTAGATATCAATGCCGTCGGAAAAAGAATCAGTTTCTTCTTCAATGCGCACTCAGACTTTCTAGAAGAAATTTCAAAATTCAGAGCGGCCCGACGGCTCTGGGCAAGAATCATGAAAGATCGATTCGGGGCAACCGATCCAAAAGCGCAGATGTGTCGATTCCATACCCAGACAGCCGGTTCTACTTTGACCGCACAGCAGCCAGAAAACAATGTGGTACGAGTGACGCTCCAAGCGATGTCGGCCGTCCTCGGAGGCACCCAATCCCTCCATACGAATGCAATGGATGAAGCACTCTCCCTTCCGACCGAATCGGCAGCAAAACTAGCCCTCCGAACGCAACAGATCCTAGCCGACGAGAGCGGGATCCGCGACGTAGCGGATCCTTTCGGAGGAGCGACACACATTGAACAGGAAACCGATCGACTAGAAGCGGAAGCTCTTGAATACATTGAAAAAATTGATGCGCAAGGTGGTGCCGTGGAAAGCATCGCTTATGAAACAGGAGAAATTGAAAAAAGCGCCTTGGAAGCACAGAGGAAGATCGAAGGGAAAGAGCAGATCATCGTTGGCGTAAACCAATATGAAGAACGCGAAGGAGATTCTTCCCGTAACCTTCTTCGTGTCGATAGTACCCTTCACGAAAGTCGAACCGCCACTCTGGAAACACTTCGAAAAACGAGAAGCAAGTCGGAATGGCAAACTTCCATCGATCAACTTCGTCGAACTGCGGAAAAGGGAGAAAACCTTGTTCCTCCCGTTCTCGACTGCGTTCGATCCTCCGCGACGCTCGGTGAGATCTGCTCCGTTCTCCGAGAACAATATGGGACTCAGGATCCCACATCATGATAAAAACCATCCCGATGATCGCTTGCGCCCTTTCTTTGCCAACCCTTCTTTACCTTCTCCTCTTGGGGGTCGGGTCAGGGGCCACGTTGAAAGAAGATCGTTGGCTGCAGACATTTCAGACCGTTCATCCACAGGCACAACTCCACTCTACTTCTACAAACATCGGAAAACATTTTCTGGATCCTCGCGTACGAAAGATCCTTGGTAAGGATACTTTTTCCGAAGTCGAGCTTCGAAATTACCGAGTGGCAGAAACTCCGGTACAAATTATCTACTTTCCGCCCGACGCCCCCCTCAGCAGCCTTATTGAAGAAGGATCAAAAGAGTACCGAAATGAAGACTTTCGAAGCAGTCGCTTTCGGATCTGTCGCTCGGGACGAAACTTGCTTCTGGTACGGATGTTGACGGCCGGAAGTCCCATGGGAAGAAAAAAAGTTTCTCGGGACTTACTTCAGAAAATCATGGATGCCTTTCTCAAGGAGTGCACAAACGGTGGACATTAGCAAAATTGAACATGTCGGGCTCGCTTGCCACAGCCTAGAAAAAGCAACCCACTTTTACTCAACGGTATTAGGCCTGCCAGTTGTAGACGAAGAGACTCTCCCGGAAATGAAACTTCGCGTCTGCAAGGTCCAAGTGGGAGAAACCGTTCTGGAACTTCTCGAACCGATGGAAGGGGAGACAATCATCTCGAAATTCCTTCAGGATCGGGGAGAAGGAATTCACCACCTCTGTTTTGCCGTGGAAGACATTCAAGACTCGATACAGAGCCTTGTGTCACAAGGATACCACCCTCTCTGGGATGAGCCTCGTATTGGGGCAGGAGGCAAATGGGTTAATTTCCTTCGACCAAAAGAGACCCATGGAGTTCTCTTAGAATTAAATCAGGACCGGGAAAGCGAAACTCCGTCCTAAGGGACAGGATCATTTCCCCCCATGGCGGAGAGAAATTCCTTGTCGCCTCTAAACCGCCTCTTTATAATTCTGCTCAAGAAGCAGATATTCACACTGAAAGGGAGATTTTATGGCCGACGGGGCAGAAATCGAAGTCAAAATCATTGAGATTGTCAGCAAGCAACTTGGAGTAGCGAAGGAAAAAATCACACGCCCATCCTCCTTTGTAAATGATCTGGGCGCAGACTCTCTGGACACCGTAGAACTCGTTATGGAAATCGAAGACGCATTCGACCTCTCCATTCCAGATGATGCGGCAGAGAAGATCCAGACTGTCGGCGATGCGATCAAGTACATCGAGGAAAATGCGGGTGACAAGTAGGCGCGTTGTCGTCACTGGTAGTGGGTGTATCACCCCCCTTGGCAATGATGTAGAGACGGTCTGGAAAAACCTGCTTGCAGGCCAGAGCGGCATTGCCCCGATCACCAAGTTTGATACGGAGGGGATGAAGGTCCGTTTCGGGGGAGAGATCAAAGATTTCAATCCCGCGGACTACATCGAGGCAAAGAAGGTCAGTCGACTCGATCCCTTTTCTCATATTGCCATTGCCTCTTCGATCCAGGCGGCCAAAGAAGCAAATCTGGATATGGAAAAAGAAGACCGCTGGAGAGTCGGCTGTATCGTGGCTTCGGGAATCGGCGGCCTAACGGAAATAACGCAGCAACACAAACGGTACCTCGAAAAAGGACCGACCAGAACCAACCCCTTCTTCATTCCGAAAATGATGCTCAATTCTGCCTCAGGAGCCGTGGCGATTGAACTCGGACTCGGAGGTCCGAACTGGGGAATTTCAAGCGCGTGTGCATCCGCGAATCATGCACTCGGTTCCGCCTACCGTACGATCCAGTACGGAGATGCGGATGTCATGCTTGCGGGGGGATCCGAATCGGCTCTCGTAGGCTTAGGGCTTAACGGGTTTGCGAATATGCAAGCTCTCTCCATGAGAAATGAAGAGCCGACAAAAGCCTCTCGACCTTTCGATAAAAACCGGGATGGGTTTGTCATGGGAGAGGGAGCCGCCATGTTTGTCCTCGAAAGCCTGGAGCATGCACAAGAAAGAGGCGCAACCATTCTGGCCGAAATCAAAGGCATCGGAAACAGCGACGACGCTTATCACATTACCGCTCCGGACTCGGATGGATCAGGTGCGATCCGAGCAATGGAAAATGCAATCCAGGATGCGGGGATTGAAAAAAGTGAGGTTGCCTATGTAAACGCTCACGGAACCTCGACCCCCTTGAACGACAAAATTGAAACCCTTGCCCTGAAAAAAGTGTTCGGGGACCATGCGAAAAACCTCGCCATCAATTCAACGAAGTCGATGACAGGGCACCTCCTGGGTGCCGCAGCCGCTGTTGAGTTCCTTGTGGTCATCAATACGCTTAACAATCAGAAAACGCATCCAACGATCAATTATGAGACACCCGATCCGGACTGCGACCTCGATTACATTCCAAATGAAGCCCGGGAAATCGAGGCCCAATACGCCCTTTCGAACTCTTTAGGGTTCGGTGGACACAATTCCGTCCTCATTGCAGGTCGATTTACCAACTAATTCGAATAAGAATTTCATCTACTTTTCCCCTTTCAGAATTTGTTGGCTTGACCCTCAACGGATCGATGATAAACTAACTCTTGGAATCGTGATCTTTGAAAGGGAGGGGCGGCGACGATCGTGGCAGACGTACCTGCTATTATTCTCCATCATATTGGCCTCGATCCTCGACACGCCTCCTTATAGAACCCGGTAATTCGACACTGTTTTGCTACTCGAGTCAGAGTGCGTCGGGAGGTCCGATAATCCCCCCCCCTTCCCTCTACAAAAAGTGCAACGGAAGCTCATGCCTGGTCCTGGAGAGAGGGAAAACAAGGGCCCGGAGGAGCATAATTCGTCCCGGATCCGGCTTTGGTTGGTTTCGGGACGCTTTTTTTATGGAAACATTACTTCTATTTCTCTTCGTACCATTCTTCGGGCAGGAGATCACCGTCCAGAACAATCATGACGGGCCTCTCACGAAAGGCCATCCCGTATTTATTCCTTTGAAAAAGAGTCATCTTCCCGCATTTATAACGCACCGCGGCAAAGTCATCTCTACACGACTCTTAAATCAGAAAGCACTCTGGTTCAAAACCGAAACGAACCTAGCAGGAAAAGAACAAGACTCCAGATACATTCTTCACATAGGAAACCCAAAGGCATCTTCCCCTGAAAAAGTATTTTCGCTTTTTGAAGACTTTTCAAAACAGTCTCATCCGTTTCAAGAAACCGAGGGGATTTCCATCCT
>CAYRLD010000057.1:8206-9638 GCA_964424925.1 uncultured Planctomycetales bacterium | reverse complement strand
GTAGCAAACTCTGTTTACAAAGAGATTTGACACTCCTAAACAGAGCAGGGTATCTTTTGCCCTATTATTCTGAATCCACCCAGAACAAAGACAAAAAGGAAGGTAGGAGTGCAGATCAATCCAGAAGAACTCTCCCCAAAAGATCGATACCGGTGGATCACTTCCGCCGTCATCCCCCGCCCCATTGCATTTGTATCGAGTCTCTCTCCGGAAGGGAATCTAAACCTCGCCCCCTTCTCCTTCTTTAACGGAATCTGCACCTCGCCCCCTGTCCTCGCCATCTCCATGGGAAAGAGAAAGAGTGGAGAACGAAAAGATTCTCTTCGGAACATCGAAGAGACGGGCGAGTTCGTCGTAAATATCGTTACCGAAAAAATAGGAAAAGAGACCGAACGCTCTTCGGAAGATCTGCCTCCAGAATCGGATGAATTCAGCTATACAGGTCTCACTCCCGTTCCTTCGACCCGGGTGAAGCCTCCTCGCGTAGCGGAATCTCCCCTCTCCATGGAATGTAAACTTCTGCAATCAACTCCCATCGAAAAGAGTTCCTCGACTCTTATCCTCGGAGAAGTGATTTCGATTCATGCCGACGAAGAGATCTTGACCGAAGGGATTCCCGATCCAAATAAACTACGCCCTCTCGGACGGCTTGGGGGAGGAACCTACGCCGCACTCGGAGATCTACTCGAATTCCCGAAGTAAACGAAACCGAGTTATTCGGGAGCAGCAATCTTCCGGATCGCCACCGCCGCAATCTTGAACTCCGGAGTTTCAGTAATGGGGTCGACCTCTGGGTTGGTAATTTCATTCGTTAACGTCTCTTCGGGAAAAGCGAACGACATGAATGTCGTTCCTAAGGGAGATCGACGCGTCACTTTCACTCGCGTAACCACCTCTCCCCGGCGCGAAGAGACCTCAACCCAATCTCCATCTGCGACCTTCAACTTCCGCGCATCGCGGGGATGGATCTCGAGCCATTCATTCGGAACGAGGTAGCGCAGGCGCTTCGACTGTCCCGTCTGGGTATTCGTGTGATACGTAGCGAGTCTTCGACCCGTTGTCAGGAAGAATGGATAGTTCTCATCCGGCACCTCTGCGGGTGCGACATATTCAATCTTCTGGAAAATCCCCCGTCCATTTTCGAACCGGTCTCGATGGAGGTAATCGGTCCCCGGATGGTCTCGATCGAGACAAGGCCACTGCAACCCCTCTCCCTCGATCCTGTCGTAACTCATCCCATGGTAGAAAGGGGAGACTTCCGCCAGTTCATCAAAGACCTCTTCGGCGCTCTCATACCCCATCTTTACCACGTCAGTCATGCGGCGACCCACCTGACTCACAATCCACCAGTCGGGTTTCGCTTCTCCCGGAGGAGGAACGACCTCTCGGATCCTCTGTACCCGGCGCTCACTGTTGGCAAAGAAACCATCCG
>CAYRLD010000057.1:0-8106 GCA_964424925.1 uncultured Planctomycetales bacterium | reverse complement strand
ACGACCTCTCGGATCCTCTGTACCCGGCGCTCACTGTTGGCAAAGAAACCATCCGTCTCTGCGAACGCGGCAGCAGGGAAAACGACATCTGCCATCTTCGCCGTATCGGTAAGGAAAATATCCTGCACAATCAGCAAATCGAGGGCTTCGAAAGCTCGACGGGTATGGGCCATATCCGGATCGGTCACGAGGGTATTCTCCCCGACAATCCACATCGCCCGAACCTTACCCTCCACCGCATAATCGAGCGCTTTGATCTTGGTGATCCCCTCCTCCGGATCCATCGGAACCCCCCAGATCTTTTCGAACTTCGCCTGGGAAACGGGATCCACTACCTTCTGGAAGCCGGGATAGTTGTTTGGCAACGCCCCGCAATCCCCCGCCCCCTGGATATTGTTCTGCCCCCGAAGAGGGTTGATCCCAGCACTTCTCTTACCGAGATTCCCGGTCAAGAGCGCCAAATTACAGAGCGACTGAACGTTTCCGACACCACAGATATGTTCTGTGATCCCGAGCGTGTAATAAATCCCAGCCCGCTCCGCTTTGGCAAAATCGATCGCGGCCCCGCGAATATCTTCCGCAGGTACCCCGGTAATCTCTTCGGCCCATTCCGGCGTAAACTTTTTTATATGCTTCGCATACGCTTCATAGTCGGTCGTCCGGGTCGCAACGTATTGCTTGTCTTCCAACCCTTCTTCGATAATGACATTCGCCATTGCGTTGAAGAGCGCGACATCCGCACCAAGATTGAGTCGCAAGAAACGGTCCGCATGATCGACAAGCCCGATTCGCCTTGGATCGACCACTATTAATTTTGCCCCCTTCCTGACCGCCTTCTTTACTCTGACCGCAATTACCGGATGACACTCGGTCATGTTGGTTCCGACGCAGAGAAGGAAGGGGCTGTCCTCGATCTCGGCAATCGAATTGGACATCGCACCCCGACCGATCGAGGCCGCCAGACCGGCGACCGTTGGGCTATGTCAGCCACGGGAACAGTTATCGATCTGATTCGACCCCATCACCGTACGGGTAAACTTCTGAAGCATGTACGACCCTTCTCCGGGACCCCGACCACTTGCGATCGCGTAAAAGGCTTTCGACCCACTCTCTTCTTTGATCGTTCCCAGCCGATCGGCCACGGTCGAAAGAGCCTCTTCCCAACTTACTTCCTGCAACTCTCCGTTCTTTCGAACAAGCGGCATCTTCAACCGATCGGGACTGCTAATAAAATCGAATCCGAACTGCCCCTTCACACAGAGAGCCCCTTCATTCGCCGGGCCATCAAGGTCGGGAGTAACCCCGATCACTTTCCCTTCTTTGGCATGGGCGAAGAGGCTGCATCCCGTACCGCAATAGGGACAGATTGTTTTGATTTTGTTGATCTTCTTTTGATCGGAACCTTGTCCGACCATTTTCTTATCCGCAAGCGCCCCGGTAGGGCAGGTGTAGACACATTGACCACAGAAAGTACAGGGACTCTCCGGCAACGTCTGATCAAAGGAGGTCGCAATACGCGTATCGAATCCTCTCCCCGCAGGGGTGATCGCATAATCCCCTTCGATCTCGGCACAGATTCGCGTACAGCGGTAACAGGAGATACACCGATCATAGTCGCGCAGGATGAAGGGATTCGGATCTTCTTTTGACTGATTACTGATCCGCCCTTCGAAGCGATCCCGCTTGGCACCAAATTTATCCGACCACTTATGGAGTTCACAAATTCCGATGTCCCGGCAACGGGGGCATTCTCCCGGAGGATTTTCGGAAAGGACCATCTGCAGTAGTGTTTTCTGGAGGGACTGAATCTTATCGTTCGCCGTTTCGATCTCCATTCCTTCTTCGGCCCGAAGAGTACAGGAAGCGGCCGGCAAAGGACGACCCTTTACCTGAACAATACAGAGACGACACGAACCCGCAGGATCGAGTCGACGATCCCAACAGAGGCTTGGAAGATGATTTCCCGTTCTCCGAGCGACTTCAAAGACCGTCTCTCCCGGCGTGAAGGAGACTTCCTGCCCATCAATTTTAAGCGGTGATTTACTCATCGGGACACTCGCCAGCGAGACATCGCCCTTCCATGTGAGCCTTCACTTCGTTGGGCCAATATTTCATGAGAGAGTCGGTAACAAGAGGTGCCGCCAATCCAAGCCCACAGGCAGATGCCGCCCCCATTACCCTTCCAAGATCTTCCATCTCTTTGACCGCCTCAGAACGCCCTTTCAAGGCGGCCAGGATTTCAGAAGAACGCGTCGTTCCGATTCTGCACGGAAAACATTTCCCGCACGATTCATATGCAAAGAATTCCATACAAGAGAGCGCCGCTTGAACCATGCAGCGGGTCTCATCGTAAACGATAATGCCTCCCGCCCCGAGCATACTCCCGGTCTTCGCAACAGAAGGAATATCGAGCGTTACCTCTAAATCTTCCCCCCCGAGAAATCCTCCGCTGATTCCGGCCATCGTGACCGCTTTCACTTTTTTCCCGTTCGGAATCCCCCCGGCATATCGAATTAGTTCGGGAAGGGGAAGCCCCATCGGCATTTCGTAATTCCCGGGACGAGAAATATCACCGGAAACGGAATAGATCTTCGTCCCCGCATGCTCTCCAAGACCTAAATCTTCATACCACGTCCCTCCCTCCAGCAGGATCGGAGGAACCGCGGCGAGCGTCTCCACGTTATTAATTACCGTCGGCAATTGATCGAGACCGTGTGTCGTAGGATAGGGAGGCTTGTCCCGAGGAATAGGGCGCTTTCCTTCGAGAGAGTTTAAGAGAGAGGTCTCTTCTCCACAAATATACGCACCGGCACCCCGACGAACATAGAGGGAAAACCCGGGAAGAAGATTCTTCTCGCGCACTTCACGAAGGGCCTTTTCCAACATTTCCATCGTTTCTGGATATTCGTATCGAAGGTAGATGATTCCCACGGTCGCACCGACGAGTTCCCCTGCGATCGCCATCCCTTCAAAAACGGCATGCGGGTCGTGGTCGAGAAGAAGCCGATCTTTGAAACAGCCCGGCTCGCCCTCATCCGCATTGCAGACAATATATTTTACGGGACCCTTCTCCGCACGAACCGCTTCCCACTTTCGCCACGTGGGAAACCCGGCGCCCCCTCTTCCAAGAAGACCGCTCGCTTTTAACTCACGCAAAGCCCCCTCGGGATCTTTGCGTGCAACTTCCAGCGCTTTGTATTGAGAGGGTCCCTCTCTTTTTTCATTTCGAATATTGCGAAAAAGAGCTTCCTTCAGACCGGTCTCTGGCGGAAGCGGACTCTTCGCTCGAGGAAGATCATCCACACAATTCGCAGTCGCATCTACAAAGACATCGTTTCCGACGAAAAGCGGAACCGGCATATCACAACGACCTGGGCATGAAATCCGCTCAACCTCCCCGGAATGAGACACGGAAAGGCGGGCCTCTTTCAACTTTTCTTCGAGAACATCCAGCGGTTCCCGGCAGCAGACAGGACCCCCGCACACTTCGACTTTTGGATTTTCAGGGGGCGGTGTCGTTCGAAAGTAGTGGTAGAAGGTGATCGTGCCGTACAACTCTGAGAGGGGAATTTCAAGCGCCTCCGAAACCTTTCTTATCGAATCCTCTGGAATATATCCGAACGTATCCTGAAGGGAATGGAGGATGGAAAGAAAAGGAAATGGCTCACCGATCTGTTTTTGAATCAGGGAAGAGACCTTTTTGTCTTCTGCAATCATTTCCGCCATGACCCGCTATTATAGGTGCAGATAGGGACCTTTCAATATCCGTCACCCGACGATAGGATGATTTCGTGAAAATCACACCCCGGAAACGGCTGAAGATTCGTGAAGGAGAAGAACCCAAATCGGATCCGGACTCTCTTGCGGTCGAAGAGCCTCTCGAAATCCGCCTCAAGAATGAAGCCATCTCCGTAACCATGAGAACCCCCGGGGATGATTTTGAACTGGCGGCCGGATTTCTTTTCACCGAGGGAATTCTTCGAAATTCCCAAGAGATTGGTTCGATGCGCCACTGTGATGAAGTTGAATCGGAAGACCGCAATGTGGTCGATGTTCATCCCGCCGACGGAGTCACGATCGATACAACGAAACTACAACGGAATTTCTACGCCACCTCCTCCTGTGGGATTTGTGGCAAAGCGGCCATCGACCAGATTCGAAATGAAACCCCTCCCTTTACGAGCACCCTGACCGTATCCCCCTCTCTTCTCGCAACCCTTCCCGGGAAAATGAGAGAAGGACAGGACGCTTTTGAAAAGACGGGGGGACTGCACGCGGCCGGAATCTTTGACGCAACAGGAAACCTTCTCGTCCTCCGCGAAGATGTCGGGAGACATAACGCGGTCGATAAAGCGATCGGCCACCTTCTTCTTCAGGACAAACTTCCCCTCGACCACCAGATTCTCATGGTCAGCGGGCGGGCCTCGTTTGAGATCCTCCAGAAAGCACGGATGGCCTCCCTCCCTCTTTTATGTGCCGTCTCCGCCCCCTCCAGCCTCGCGGTCGATTTTGCGGTCGAAAACGAAATGACTCTCGTCGGATTCCTGAGGGGGATAGAGATGAACATCTACTCAGGGAAAGACCGGATTGAGACCGGTTAAACCTTCGATATAGTTCCCTGCTCCCGGTCGGGCGGACGCACCGCATCCTTCTGCCACGGAAGAGAGCCGACCACAACAGAGGTCCCACCTACGACCACGGTTGCCCCGGGATCTTTCCACCCCTTTTTTACATACCCAAGCGCGATCCCTTTGGAGACCGAGGTCACCGTCCCAACCGTTTCGTCCCCCGATTGAATCTCAACACCGACTGACAAAGCCTCTCCCCGCAACTGCACCAATTGCTTTGGAGGCTCTCCGAAGTTGCGCACCCGGAGGATCACTTCTTGCCCGAGGTAACATCCTTTGGTGTACGAGATCGCAAGTGATTCGAGTCCCGCTTCCATCGGCAGCTCATCGGGACCCATATCGACGCCCCATTTGGGGAATCCGTTGGCAACACGAAGACACTCATACTCTTGGAGAGAACCTTCTTCAAACGCAACGGTTTCGGTCGAGGGAACGAGCAGCGTCACACCCGCACATCCAAGGGACAGGTTGGAAGAAGCAAACCCACTCTTCCAAGCGACGTGATGAAACCAGGGAAGAGGGGAAAGAGAAAGAACTTCCCAAGTTCCCTTTCCGTGCAACTCAAAGATCGACCACTCTTCCGAGAGATCGATGATCTCGACATCCTCCATGATGATATACCGATCGAAATGTGCCTGAATCTCTTCCTGATTCGAACGGTCGACTTCCAGAAGGATTTGATCTTGTTGAAGATGAACTGTCATCACCCCGACCATCTTTCCCTGTCGATTGCAGGCAGCGGTAAAACAACCTTCGCCCGGCTTCATCGTGGTCATCTCTCCAGTCACGACCCCCTGTAACCACTTCAGCCGATCCTTCCCCCGAAGGCAAAGAAGGGATCTTTCGGGACGATACAGAGTGGGAGAACTCACGAGAGAAGTTCCGGCAACCGCTGGACAAACTGACTTCTCGGAAGCGTCTCCGTACATCCCGCCGCGATCGCCTCTTTCTGGACATCATGATTGACGTGAGAGAGGTATCCCACAACCGGAAGAGCTGCGGTTGATGACTCGGCCCGCAATCGCGTAATCGCTTCGACCCCGCGGACCATGGGGTTATCGAGATCGAGAATGATTCGTGCCGGAGGATCGGCTAGGGCCGAATCCACGATCTGGTCTGGATCCCGGACGAATCGCACTTCTACCCCAAGCGTTTTGGCCGCTTCGGTAATGCGCGACCGAAACATAAGGTCTTGAAGACCCACAAGTATATAGGACATCTCATCACTATCTATAGGGAGAAGCGTTCTGTCAAATCGTCTAAAAAATTAATTCATTTTTGATTTTGTAGTTGACCCACCACACCATCCCTCATAAACTTCCGCGCAGGCAGGTGAGAATTTGAAACGAAAACTCTTATCCGGAGGAAGTTGGGATGAGAAAAGAAATTCTTTTCCTGTTTTGCGCCGCCCTGTTGCTCTTGCCTGCGGCCTGTAACGATTCAAAAACGCCCCCGCCCCCCGTACAAAACGCCCCCGAAGTGGTCGCCGAATCGTACGAGATGGTCCCTCTGCACATGGAAGGGGGACTCCTTCGCGATCCGGCCGGCCGGATTTTCATCCTCCATGGCGTCAACTACAGCCAGGAACGCAAACGCCCCCCCTTCTTCGATTGGCAGGATGTAAAACATTTTGAAGATCTCGCTTCCTGGGGATTCAACGTCATTCGTTATCTCATCAATTGGGATTCGATTGAACCGGAGCGGGGCTATTACGATGTGGCTGCCATCGACGAGATCGAAGAGGGGGTTCAGTTCGCACTCGAAAACAATATCTATGTCCTCCTCGACATGCATCAGGATATCTACTCCCCTCTCTTCAACGGGAACGGTATGCCGGAGTGGACCGCACTTGATGACCCCAACGTCCCCAACTCGGTCAACTCGGGTGACTGGTACATGAACTACGCAAACATGGACGTCTGTCATTCTTTTGACAACTTTTACACCGACGAAGAACTACAACTTGGCTATGCAAACGCCTGGATCAAAGTCATCGAGCGAATCAAAAAATATCCAAATGTCATCGGGTATGACCTGATCAATGAGCCGTGGATCGGGACATGTGCGCCATGGGACTTTGAAGAAACACGATTACTTCCCTTTTACAACAAGTTGACCGAACGAATTCGTACGGTAGATCCAGACCGCCCGATCTTCCTCGAACCCTCTCCCTTTAACGTCAACCAGGGACTCCCTTCGCTCATGCCACTTCCGGACGATCCAAATGTTGTGTTCACGCCCCATTACTACGACCCGTTAATGGTACTCGAAAAGCCGTACGACAATGGAAAGTGGCGCGTCGAAGAAGGGCTCGCCTTCAGCGCGGACAAAGCGATCGAATGGGGAACCGGGGCGTTCCTTGGTGAATTTGGAGCCAACCTCAACCAAGAAGGTTCTCATGATTACCTCCAGGACATCGTTGACGTTGCAGAAGCGCTCCATTTTTCCGGATGGACCTACTGGAACTATTACCCGCTCCCCTTCGGTGGGTGGCACAACCATAACATCGTAGACAAAAATGGAGACCCCCATCCCATTCTCGACCGGATTGTTCGACCCCGTCCTGCGGGACTATTGGGAACCCTCGTAAGTCAAAAGTATGACGTCGCCACCGGCACCTATTTATTAGAGTGGACCGGAGGGGTGGGCATCAATCAGATCCTCGTTCCAACATGGATCTATCCAGCGGGAATTCAGGTCGAGATCGAGGACGCAACCTGGACCTATGACCCCGAATCACAGATCCTGCAAATTGATGTTCTTCGGGAAAATGGAGCCGCACACCGCCTGAAAATTACTCCATAGCAGAACTACCGAGATAGATGGCTCCCGGCATGATCAACAGTGCGTGACGCGTACAAAGAGTACAGCGGGGGAACTACTTCCAACCATAGCCCCAGCTAAAGGAAGGGGCAACTCGTTCTGCGGCCCCCTCTCCGGCCAACCGAAAAAAGATTCCCATCGGTGCGGGATCGAGATCATCCCCCCGACCGTTGTATTGCGTCCCCCCCCAACGGCTTCCCGTTGCGAGAAGTTCGAAAGAAAGGAATCGTTCGTTCCCCAAATCATAAACAGCGCGACCCTGCAGGATGGCGTCAAAACCACGGTCAGCCTCCTCTTTCGCGGATTTCATACCACGAACCGGCCACTTTCCTTTCACATAGGTTCGGCTTATTCCTTGGAGCGAAAGAGTCACTCGATTACCCTCCCGGCTGAGAACGGAGGTTTCAAGATGCGCTTTCTTGATATGCGATAGTTTCCAGGGGGATGTCTGCCCTCGAACAATATCTACCAGGTGAAAACGGATGAGACGAAAAACCAAGGAAAGAGGAACACGGTGAGTCTCCCCCACTTTTGGATCTGAGGAAAAAAAAGACCGAGCCTCCTTCTTTCGGAACCACGCAAAGTCCTGATTCCATGCGTTCTTTCGCCACCCCTGGATCGATCCTTTCGAGCGGGGGAGATCACGAGAATATTG